>DASUXL010000185.1:0-9463 GCA_036377915.1 Candidatus Limnocylindrales bacterium | reverse complement strand
ATCACTGTCGGGCGTACCCCGTCAATCTTGAGGATCGCCGACTTGAGTGTCTCGGCGTTGCCGGCCGCGTCCGTGGCGCGGTAAAGCAACTCATGTTCGCCATCCCCGCTGACCGGAACCGGTGCGGTGTAAGGGGTCCACGGACCACCGTCCAATGACCACTCGACGAGGGTGACCCCGGCTCCGGCGTCGGCGCTCGACAGCGTCACCGGCACCTGCCCGTTGTGCCAACCGGCATCCGTGGGCGGCGCGAACGTCGCCGTCGTGACGGGCGCGGTCGTGTCAATCTTCACCTCGACCGTCTTCGTCGGCTCCACGTTGCCCGCCTGGTCGGTCGAGCGGAACCGTACACTGTGGACACCATCGCCGGTGACCTCGAACGGTGCGGTGTAAGGGGTCCACGCCGTCGCGGCATCAAGCTGATACTCCGTCGCGGAGACCCCGCCCTCGTCGGTCGCGTTCAGGGTGACCGTCGCCGCGCCCGTGTACCAGCCGCCGTGCGCCGGCCCACTGATCGAAGCCGTGGTCACCGGCGGTGTCGTGTCCCCAGCTCCGGCCAGCCGGAAGTAGTCGAACGAGACCGTCTTGGACGCGAGCTGGGCGGCGCCGAGGCTGAACAGCCCGACCTTCGTCGCCTCCGCCACGGCCGCGTTGGTCAGCGGCTCCAACGTCGTCCACGTCGTGCCGTCCAGCGAATACGAAGCGGTGTAGACGTTTCCTACCTTGGCCAGGCGCAGATGCCAGACCGCGTCGGCAAGGTTGGTGGCCTGTGGTTGCGGATTCTGTACCGCACCACCGATCTCGCTGCGGAACTCGATGCGCCGCGACAACGGCTGCCCGGCCTGATTGTCCACAATGTAGTTGAACTTCAGGTAATTGTCGTCGTCGCGATAGACGATCAGCCCGGCCTGCTGGTACTGCTCATTGAGCAGGCTACCGTCCACTTTGGTCTGTATGGTCCAGTCTCCAGCGGGCGCGTTCTGCAGCATGAAGTTGGTCGGCCCGCTGTTCCCGCTGCCGTAGATGTCGCCATTGGACACATCAATCTTCAATGCGCCACCCTCGACCCGGTAGGCCGCGGCGTCCTCGCGCACGATGGCGCCCCATCGACATTTGTCCAATGAAGAACCATCAAATTCATCATTTGGTACCGGTGGCAGCGCCGAATCGTCCGGAGTGACCTGCAACCAGTCGAAGGCGGCGTTGACCACGGGAGCGGCCGTGCCACCGTTGAACGCGAACAGACCCACCTTCGGGTTGAGGATGCCCGTGAGGTCGGCGGCCCGCCCGACCGGGGTGAAGGTCTGCCCGTCCGCCGAATAGGCTGCGGTCACACTGGTTCCGTCGCTGATCAGTCGCAAGTAGATGGTGTCGCCGGCCGGAGCGGCCGTGCTGTCGGCGCCCTCGTTGCGCGGCACGCCAGCCGTCTCGCGGATGAACTCGACTCTCCTCGCCCCGGCGAACAGCACGTCCACCTTGGCGTAGTTGTCGTCGTCGCCGTAGAGCACGATTCCGGCCTGCTGATAGTCGGCCGTGGTCGCGAGGTTCAGCTTCGTCGTCGCCTGCCAGGCCGTGCCCGGTGTCGGCTGGAGCACGATGTTGGTGGCGTCGTTGCGCCCGCCGTATAGGTCGCCGACCGCGGTCGGCAGCAGCAGGTTGCCGCCCGCCACCGAGTAGAGCTGGTTCTCCCGGATCACCGTCGACCAGCGCGCCCGGTCCAATGTGGAGCCGAGGAAGTCGTCCGAGCGCCCGCCGAGGCAGGACGGGTTGGGTGCCTGTACCCGGATGGTGACGGTGGCGTACGAGGCCGCGCCCAGCGAGTCGGTCGCGGTCAGCGTCGCCGTGAACGTCCCGGCGTTGGTGTAGGTGTGGCTGGCGTTGAGCGTGTTGGCACTACCGCCGTCGCCGAAATCCCACGCGAACGTCAGCGGCGTGTTGCCTTCGGCATCGTTGGCCGTGCCGGTGAACGCCACGGCCAGCGGCGCCGTGCCGGCCGGCGGGCTTGCCGACGCCGTCACGACCGGAGGTGCGTTCTCCGTAACCCCGCGGCCGAGGAAGTCCACCCAGTTGACGTTGAACACCCCGCCCGTGCCGGTGCCGCCCAACGGGTTGCGGGCGACGAAGAACAGCGGCCCGGTGGTCGTGCTCGGCGTGCCGAGATCGACCGTCACGTCCGTGTAGGTCTGCCACCCGCCGGTACCGGCAACCGTTGCCGTGGCGAGCAGAGCGCCGTCCGTCGAGCCTGACCGCACCTCGACACGCCCGCCGTCCGAACCGGACGCGACCCGCAAGCGCAGGCTGTCGATGCGCGTCAGGTTGGTCGGCGCGAACGACCACCAGTCGCCGTCCTCGATGAACCCGATGTTCTGGAATCCGCCCGCGACGTCGCCCGTGGCTTCCTTCTGCACGCCTGGGCTTCCGCCGCCCAGCCCGTCCGGGGTACGCCCGGTGGCCGCGTAGTGCTCGGCCTGCTTTCGCTTGGGTTGCAGGCGCTCCAGCGATCGCCCGGTCAGCGGGTTGGATCCGCCCGTCCCGCCGTTGTCGGTGTAGGTCGCCTCGAACACGGCGAAGACGTTGGCCTCCGCGCCGTGGCCCGAGCCGAGCGAGGTCTGCACGATCCCGGTGCAGCCGGTGTGGCTCTCCAGCGGGTGGGCGTGCTCATCGTGGCCCAGGAAGGTTTGCAGGATCACCCGGTCGCAGTCGATCTGGCCATCCTCGGGGTCGGTGACCGTCACCGTGTACCGGATCTGGTCGCCCCAGTCGAAGAAGCCGCCGTCGGGCGGGAACGTGATGGTCACCGTCGGGGCCGTGTTGCCCACCGTGATCGGCACATTGGCGATCGCGGTGCGTTGCGAGGTGTCGGTCACGGTCAGCTGCGCGGTGTAGTTGCCCGCCGCGGCATAGGTGTGCGACGGGTTGGGCTGCGTCGAGGTCTGCCCGTCGCCGAACGCCCACGCGAACGTGATCTGCTGGCCGTCGGGATCGCGCGAGCCCGCGCTGGAGAACTGCACCGTCAACGGCGCCGCACCCGAGGTTGGCTCCGCGCCGGCCACGGCGATCGGGGCCCGGTCGCCCGCGATGTAGTCGATCCGGTACACCCCTGAATCGTCATTGTTGCCACCGAATCCGGTGCCCCATTCGATCAGGTAGAGGGCGCCGTCGGGTCCGAACTCGAAGTCCATCGGACGGATGAACGGCATGGCGGGCAACAGATTGTTGATGTCGACCACCGTGCGGGCGTCGGCGGTGAGCTGGAACGAGTACATCTTCGACTGGTTCCACTCGCCGAACATCGCCTTGCCGTCGAAGTACGCCGGCCACTTCCTGTCCGATGTGGACGCCGCATCGAACCGGTACACCGGGCCGCCCATCGGCGCGCCGCCGCCACCGATCTCGGGGAAGCGCGGGTTGCCGCCGTAGTCGTAGTCGATCGTCGCCGAGATCGCCGGGGGCAGGTTGGTCAGGCCGGTGTTGTTGGGCGAGTTGTTGACCGGCGCGGCGCAGTTGAACTTCGCCCCGCTCGGCCCCGACGGGAACTGGAAGTCGTTGTAGGCGTAATTGGCGCCGTGGCAGTAGGGCCAGCCATAGTTGCCGGGCTGCGCCACGATGTTCCACTCGACCGTGCCCTCCGGGCCGCGGTCGGGGTCCTCGGCCTGCGCATCGGGGCCGTAATCGGCCACCACGAGCGTGCTCGTGCGCGGATCCATACCGATCCGGAACGGGTTGCGCAAACCCATCGCGAAGATCTCGGGCCGGGTCTGCGCCGTCCCCGGTGCGAACAGGTTCCCGGACGGGACGGTGTAACCGCCGGCGGCCTCCGGGTGGATGCGCAACACCTTGCCGCGCAGGTCGTTGGTGTTGGCCGAGGTGCGTTGCGCGTCGTAGTCCTGGCGCCCGGGCCGCTCGTCGATCGGGGTGAACGAGCTCGACTGGAACGGGTTGGTGTTGTCGCCGGTGCTCAGGAACAGGTTGCCCGCGCCGTCGAACACCATGCTCCCGCCCTGGTGGCAACAGGTGTTGCGCTGCGTGTCCACCCGGATCACGACCTGCTCGCTCGCCGGTGCGATCGTGTCGCCGGTGACCGTGAAGCGCGACAACAGATTGCGCGCCACCCCGTCGTTCGGGGCGTAGTACAGGTACACCCAATGGTTTGTGGCGAAGCCGGGATCGAGCCGGATGCCCAAGAGCCCATCCTCGTTGCCGGTGAACACATCCAGGTCGACCGCGGTGACCGTTAGACCGGTGTCGGGCTTGATGATCTGGACCCGGCCGTCGCGCTCGACGTAGAAGACCCGGCCGTCGGGCGCGATGTCGAGCTCCATCGGGTTACTGGTGTTGCTGTCCAGCGTCACCTTCTCAAAGCTCTGCGTCTGCGAGGCGGCGCAGTCGGCGTCGACGACGCCGGCCGAGGTCTGGATGCCGCCGAGGATGTGCGCCCGGAAGCTGGGCTCCGCATAGGACTCTATGGTGTGCCCGCCGCCGGTGTACCACGAACGGCCACCGTCGTAGTCGTGGCACCACGCTGTCGGGTGGTCCGCGCCCATCGCGCCGGCACCCGGCACATAGCTGGTCTCGTCGAGGCTGGCCAGCACGTGCACGTCGCCGCGCGGGTTGGTCTGGAAGTTGTACCACTCGTCGAATCGCGACCACCGCGCGGGAAGACCGGCCGTCGACGGGTGCGCCGGGTCCTCCACCTTGACGGCGGCCTGCTGGTTGGCCGGGTGCGAGGCGAAGTACGCGCCCACCAGATCGCCGTACCAGGCCCAGTCGTACTCGGTGTCGGAAGCGGCGTGGATGCCCACGTATCCGCCGCCCGCCCGGATGTAGCGCTCGAAGGACGCCTGCTGCGTCGCGTCAAGCACGTCGCCGGTGGTCGACAGCCAGATCACGGCGGCGAACTGCGCGAGGTTGGCGTCGGTGAACGCGCCGCCATCCTCGGTCGCCACGACGGTGAACCCGTTGGCAGCGCCCAGATCCTGGATGGCCGCGATGCCCGCCGGGATCGAGTCGTGCCGGAATCCGGCCGTCTTGGAGAAGACAAGCACTTGGTACGGGTCCGGCTGGCGCGCTTGGGCGGAAGAGGCGGGGACGACCAGGCCGGCGGCGATGACGGACAGGGTCGCGAGCAGGGGAAGGACGAGGCTTCGGCGATGGCGGAACACCATGGGCTCCTCTGTCGGGCATGGACAGTCGGCCCCGGGCCGGTTCGCCGACGCCGACCGGAGGCATGCGTGGTTGATTAAACTCTGCCCGCCCGCCGATCAGGCAAGTCACGATTTGATAACTCTCGATCTATGCGCCGGACTATTGGGTGGCTGCCAGGGATTTATTCTCCGGCTGGTCGAACTGTGTGCGGTACAGCTGGGTGTAGCGTCCGCCGGCGGCGAGCAGGTCGGGATGGGTGCCGCGCTCGATCACCCGGCCGGCTTCGATGACCAGGATCTGGTCGGCGGCCCGGATGGTCGAGAGCCGGTGGGCGATCACCACGGAGGTCCGGCCCACCAACGCCTCGGCGAGCGCCTCCTGCACCGCCACTTCCGAAGTGGAGTCGAGGTGGGCGGTGGCCTCGTCGAGGATCACCACCCGCGGGCGGGACAGCAGCACCCGGGCGATGGTGAGCCGCTGCCGCTCGCCGCCGGACAGGCGGTAACCACGCTCCCCCACCACCGTGTCGAGCCCGTCGGGCATCTCGGCGATGAGATCGGCCAGCCGCGCTCGGCGAAGCACGTCCCACAACTCGTCCTCGGTCGCGTCGGGGCGGGCCAGCAGCAGGTTGGACCGCACCGACTCGTGGAACAGGTGACCATCCTGGGTCACCATGCCGAGGGTGTTGCGCAGATCGGCCTGTGGCAGGTCACGCACGTCCACTCCGGACAGCCGGACGGCGCCGCTGTCGGTGTCGTAGAGCCGGGGCAGCAACTGCGCGATGGTCGACTTGCCGGCACCCGAGGAACCGACGAGCGCCACCAGCTGCCCGGCTTCGGCGGTGAACGAAATGTCGTGCAGCACCGGCACTCCGCCCCGGGTGTCGAGCTGTGCTACCTCCTCCAGCGAGGCCAGCGAAACCTTCTCGGCCGTTGGATAGGCGAACCCCACCCCGTCGAACTGCACCGACACCGGCCCGTCAGGCACCTTCTTCGGCTCGGCCGGCTGCTGGATCAGCGGCTTGAGGTCGAGAATCTCGAACACCCGCTCGAAACTCACAAGCGCGCTCATCACCTCCACCCGGGCACTGGCCAGTGAGGTCAGCGGGGCATAGAGCCTGGCCAGCAGTAGCGCGAGCGCCACCACCGAGCCAGGCTCCAGGCTGCCCCGCAGCGCGAACACCCCGCCCAGCCCGTAGACCAGGGCAAGCGCCAGCGCCGACACCAAGGTGAGCGCTGTGACGAAAACCCATTGCACCATGGCTGTTCGCACGCCGATGTCACGCACGCGGGATGCCCGCGCCGCGAACTCGGCCGACTCGCGCTCCGGGTGCCCGAACAGCTTGACCAGCGTGGCGCCCGGCGCGGAGAAGCGCTCGGTCATGTTGGTGCTCATCGTCGAGTTGTGGTGGGCCGCCTCACGTTCGAGGCGGGCGAGTTTGTTGCCCATCCGGCGCGCGGGCAGTACGAAGACCGGCAGCAGGACCAGTGCCAGCAAGGTGATCTGCCACGACAGCTGGATCATGACGACCAAGGTCAGCAGCAGGGTGACAAGGTTGCCCACCACACCTGACAGGGTGTCGCTGAAGGCCCGCTGGGCGCCGATCACATCATTGTTCAGCCGGCTGACCAGTGCGCCCGTGCGGGTACGGGTGAAGAACGCGACCGGCATCTGCTGCACATGGTCGAAAACAGCGGTGCGCAGGTCGAGGATCAGCCCTTCGCCGATGGTCGCCGACAGCCAGCGGATCAGCAGCCCGAGCCCGGCCTCGGCGACGGCCAGCACCGCGATCACGATCGCCAGCGTCACCACCAGATCGGCCGACCCACTGCTGAAGATCGCGTCGATCACCCGGCCGGCCAGCACCGGTGTCGCCACCGCCAGCACCGCGCCGACGACACTGAGCGCCAGGAAGCCGGTCAGCTTGGCCCGGTGCGGCCGAGCGAAGCCGAGAATGCGCCGCAACGTCGCCCGCGAGAACGGCCTGCGTTCCTCCTGCGCGTTCATCGCGTGGTAAAGCGAATTCCACGCCGCCATTTCCATACTCATTGCCCGACCTCCACTGCCGTGAGCCAGAACTGTAAAACGTCAACCAAGGTCGAAGTCAATCGACGACGCTTCAGCACTTCTGTGCGTCAGGACACCACAGCGGTACGACAGTCGGGCGGCCGATCATCCCCGGACTTCACGCCAGGACTTGAATCGGCGAACCTCCTGGGGCCAACCGCACGCCTCCGCGATCTTGCCGGCCCACATCTTGGCAGCCTCCTCGTCGGCCACGTCTACAATGGTCAGTCCGCCCAGGAACTCCTTGGTCTCGGCGTAAGGCCCGTCGGTGAACAACAACGTGCCACTCGTGGCGTCGGCACTGAAAACCGGGCCGTCTTCTTCCTCCAGACCCCCGGCGAAGACATACGCCCCGGCGGCCTTTATCTCCTCAACGACAGCCCTGGCCAGTGGCCCACGCCCACCGAACCACTCCTCGGTGTGCTCGCCCACCCACTGCTGGTTGAAGTAGATGAGGTACTCGGCCATGTTCTTCTCCCTCTGCTCGGCCGGACCCGGTGTCCGGCTCCACCTACGCTACGAACGGCGTACGGCAGATCCGACACCTTCAGACCGAAAATCTATTCGAACACCTCGAACCGCTCCAGGAGTACGCCGGTCTCGCCGGACAAGACAGCGGCCTCCAGTTCGAGCAGCGGTATCGCGTCGTTGCCGTCGCCGTCCTGTTGGACGAATGGTCTGCCCGCGTACGGGTTCTTGCTGTTGCCGGTGCGGTCGGGGTGGTAACGCCAGTGTGCGTCTCGGTGGCGCCGGGCGATCTCACCGACGTACCAGATCGCCCCCTGGACGAACTCGTCGTCCACCGGTTCGCGCAGGGCGGCCTTGGTGGGGATCCGGCGCCGTACGATCTGCTCGAGTGTAAGCAATGACTCCGGGCTGAAGTCCAGGTCGTCGGCCCGGCCGGTGGCGGCCGACCACTCGGGGAACCTTTGTTCGCGGATGGTCAGCCAGTGGGTGAGCCATGGATCCGCCGGTGTGGCATCCGAGGCCGCAGTGTGCAGGGCCGGCCGATCGGCGCGGCGCGGTTCCCAGAAGGGATCCTCGTTGCGGCGCATGGCCGCAAGCGCCTGGATCCGTTCGTACTCGGCCGACCACACCGTCGCGGTGCGTTGCGCGACGGCGTCAAGGACAAGCCGCATGGGCTCGACCGTTTCGCCGACACCGAGGCCGGTGACGGGCAGGTCGGAGTCCGGGTCCCAGGTCCAGGCGCCTCCGCCGATGGTGAGCAGGACCTCCCCGAGATAGCCGCCGGCCGCCTCGGCCAGTCCCTGGCGGGGCGGCTGCCCGGCCGGTGTCTCGGCGAGCAGGGCGTGTTCGACGCCGCGCAGGGACTCCACGGAATGATCGAGGGGCTCGTCGGGTCCGAGGATGAAATCCTGGAGTCCCGCAAGCATCGGCGCGAGCCCCTCGCGCCAGTCGTCGAGTTTCGCTTCGGTCGCATCCTGCATGAAGGTCACCGTAGCCGCACCGCCGAATCGCCGGTTGGGAAGGTGACCAAGGGGGGCGGCTGACCGCCACCCCCCTTGGTTTTTCAGCGCAGGCCGTAGGCGCGAATGATCGTTTGGTCGATCGCGTTGCCCGCCGCGTCCCGGGCGCTGATCCGCAGGGATACCGCACCCGAGGTGTCGGCCAGCTCCGGGTGCCGCAAGACGACCAGCCGCTTGCCGGAGCCGAGTGAGATGTTGAAGATTCGTTGCCAGGTGGCGCCGTCGTCGAACGACGCCCAGGTGTCCGCCGAGGTGATGCGCGGTCCGTCGACGCCGGGCTGGTGTCCGATGTCGACAATGAACGCCTGGATCTGATCGTCCGGTGCCCGGTTGAGCAGATCCAGGTCGAGGTTGTACTCGACCTGCAGCAGCGGCAACAGTTTGCGCTCCGAGGCCGGTGCGGAGCGGAACGTCCACGCGGTGGTGACGTCGGTGGAGTACGTCCACCACGGAGCGGACCGCTGCTGCCGCGACACCAGGCGGTAGTCGGCGGCACCGGGCAGCGCGGGATAGGTGCCGATCGCGTACGTGCTCTCGGCCAGCAGCCGGTCACCCTGGAACAGCTGGGTGGCGGCAACATCCCCGCCGAACGTTTCGGCGTAGTGCTGCCCCGGGTCGACGTATGGGAAGACTCTGACGACGAACTCGTTGCCCTCGCGATATGCGGGGGCTCCGCTGTCCTCCCAGCCCGTCAGCCCGACCGGGATGCCGGGCCGCTGGATCTGGTTGAACCATGCCTCGTCGTGCTTGCTGCCCGCCCGGTA
>DASUXL010000184.1:0-3697 GCA_036377915.1 Candidatus Limnocylindrales bacterium | reverse complement strand
GTTTCCTGGCGGGCACCAGGTACCCACCAGGGAAAACGCCGGTCGATGCCACCCAGTTACTAAGCGGGTAGGCTGGGTCTGCGCGTGGAGGCCGCGTCCGGGTCCGCGGGAAGGACTGAGTCCACCTCACGAATGTGGCTTGGATGTGTCGGCGTCTTCCTCTTCACGCCTGCCTCGCGGACCGGGAGTGCGGTGAGGAGATGGCGTGTCTTCTGCTGATCTGCCCGGGCGCCCGCATCTTGACCAGTTGCGCCGTCAGGCCAAGGAGCTCAAGCGGGCGGCGCTGGCCGGTGATCCGGCCGCGTTGGCGCGCCTTCGCGGCTTTCTGCCACCGGGTGTGCCGGTGACGTTGGCCGTGGCGCAGCTGGCCGTGGCTCGCGAGTATGGCTTTGCCAGCTGGGCCGGGCTCACCACCGGGATACGGGCGCACGCGGCCGAGGTCGCCGAGCGGGTGGACGAGTTCCTGCACCGCAGCGTCGTCGGCAGCCCGGGGGCGATGCGGCTGCTGGCCGCCGATCCGGTGATGGCGACCTACGACATCCGCACGGCCGCTGTGCTCGGAGATGTCGCCACGGCACGCCGGCTGATCGCAGCCGATCCTGAGGTAGCGGTCCGCCCCGATGAGCGGCGGTCCGGGTGGCCACCTCTGCTGTTCGCGTGCATGTCTAGGTGGCATCAGCTGGTGGTGCCCGATCCTGACGCTGGGCCGGAGGAGATGGTTCATCGCGTGCGGGAGCGTGCGACGGGCATGGTGGAGGTGGCGCGGCTGCTTCTTGACGCCGGTGCCGATCCGAACACCACAGTCGGTGGCCGGCCGGGTGATGCCGGGTTCTGCTCGCCGCTGTTCGCCGCGGCCGGGTGCGCCAACCACCCGGCATTGACGGCGTTGCTGCTGGACCGCGGTGCCCGCCCGGACGACCATACGGTCTACCTCGCGGCGTTCCACGCCAGCCGGGAGAGGTCCGCGCCGGGCACCAGGAAGCATATTCGCGTACCCCCCAATCACGACTGTCTGCGGCTGCTCCTGCGGCACTACGAGTTGCCGGCGGACAGCACCGCGCTCGCGGCTCCGATCAGTCTCGGCGACGTCGAGGGCGCGCGGCTGATGCTCAACGCGGGCGCCGACCCCAACCGGCCATTGCCCGCCGCCCTGTTCGGCGAGGAGGAGGGCGGGCAGCCACCGCTGCCGCCTGTGCATGCCGCGGTCAGGTTCGGCTCAAGCCCGGCCATGCTGCGGCTGCTCCTCGACCGCGGTGCTGATCCCAATGGCCGCGGACCCGACGGGCAGTCGCCCTACCGGCTGGCCTTGCGGCTGGGCCGCGCCGACGCCGCGAATCTGTTGCTACGACTCGGCGCCCGCGAGCACACGTCCTCCGCCGTGGATGGCTTCCTGTCCGCTTGCGCCCGAGGCGACCGGGCAGCCGCGGAGACGATGTCGCACGCGCATCCCGGGATCGTGCGGAGGCTGACCGATCACGACCGGCGTGTCCTCGTCGAGGCTTCCGAACGGGGCAACACCGAAGCGGTCCAGCTCATGCTCGACCTGGGTTTCCCGGCCGACCAACGGGGTGGGCCCGACGCGGTCACCGCGCTGCACGCCGCCGCCCATTCCGGCAGCGCGCAGGTGGTTGGCGTGCTCATTCGCGCCGGCGCCGACCTTGAAGCCCGCGACCGCGGACGTAACGCCAGCCCGCTCGGCTGGGCCGTGCTCGGCAGCGCCCGCCGCCTCGGCCACAACCCCGACCCGGACTGGGTGGCAACGGTGCGGACCCTGCTCGACGCCGGGGCGGACCCCGCGCATGCCTGGTCCGGCGACGAGTTTCCCGGCAAGGACGTGGCCAGACTCCTCGTCCAGCGCGGCATCGACATCCCCGGCAAAGATCCCGCGGCGATGCGCCACGCTCTCGGCCTCGATCCAGAACAGCCGAGAGCGTGACGAGTCAGTCAATCGGTCAGTCCGCGACCGGTAGGTAGACCCGGTTGCCGTGCGCGGCGAACTCCTCCGACTTCTGCCGCATGCCGTTCGCCGCGTACTCCTTCAGCTCCTGCGAGATTTTCATTGAGCAGAACTTCGGCCCGCACATCGAGCAGAAGTGGGCGGTCTTGGCGGCCGGGGCGGGCAGCGTCTCATCGTGGTACGCACGCGCCGTCCCCGGGTCGAGCGCCAGGTTGAACTGATCCTCCCAGCGGAACTCGAAGCGCGCCTTGGAAAGCGCGTCGTCCCACGCCTGCGCGCCCGGGTGGCCCTTGGCCACGTCGGCCGAGTGCGCCGCGATCTTGTACGCGATCATGCCGGCCTTCACGTCCTCCTTGTCCGGCAGGCCGAGATGCTCTTTCGGGGTTACGTAGCAAAGCATTGCCGTGCCGTACATGGCGATCATGGCCGCACCGATCGCCGACGTGATGTGGTCGTATCCCGGGGCTATGTCGGTCGCGAGCGGTCCAAGTGTGTAGAACGGCGCTTCGTGGCACCATTCCTGCTGCAGGTCAACGTTTTCCTTGATTTTGTTCATGGGTACGTGTCCAGGCCCTTCGATCATGACCTGCACATCGTGTTCCCACGCCACCTTCGTAAGCTCACCGAGCGTGCGAAGCTCCGACAGCTGCGCCTCGTCGTTCGCATCCGCGATCGACCCCGGCCGCAGCCCATCCCCAAGCGAGAAAGTTATGTCGTACCTGGCAAAGATCTCGCACAGTTCGGCGAAGTTCTCATACAGGAAGCTCTCTTGATGGTGCGCCAGGCACCACGCCGCCATGATCGACCCACCCCGCGACACGATCCCGGTAACCCGTTGCGCCGCAAGGGGCACGTAGCGCAGCAGCACACCGGCGTGCACGGTCATGTAGTCGACGCCCTGCTCGGCCTGCTCGATGATGGTGTCCCGGTACACCTCCCAGCTCAGCTTGACCGGGTCGCCCTTCACCTTCTCCAGCGCCTGATAGATCGGCACGGTCCCGATCGGCACAGCCGAATGGCGAATGATCGCCTCCCGCGTCTCGTGGATGCGCGGCCCGGTCGACAGGTCCATCACCGTGTCAGCGCCCCACCGTGTTGCCCAGACGAGCTTCTCCACCTCCTCGTCCACGCTTGACGAGACCGCCGACGTGCCGATGTTCGCGTTCACCTTCACCAGGAAACGCTTGCCTATGATCATCGGCTCGAGCTCGGGGTGGTTCACGTTGGCCGGCAGCACCGCCCGCCCCGCCGCGATCTCGTCGCGTACCACCTCGGCCGGGATCCCCTCCCGTACCGCAACGAACTCCATCTCCGGCGTCACCACACCGGCCCGTGCCAGACCGAGCTGGGTCACGGGCGTTCGCCCGGCCACCCACTCCTTGCGCGGCAACGTTTCAAAGACACCGGGCCCCGACGTGTCATACAGCCTCACCGGCTCGCCACCATCGGTCAGGTCGACTTCGGCAAACGGAACCTTAAGCGCACCAACATAAACCTTGCGTCTCACGACAACCTCCCAAACAAGTGGTTCAGCGGACCGTGGCCGGAGCCCATCCGCCATTCGGCCGCGCCGGCCAGCGCGGCTCGCACAAATCGCTTCGCGAAATCGATGGAGTCCTCGACCGGGTAGCCGTGGGCGAGGCGGGCGGCGATCGCGGCGGAGAAGGTGCACCCGGTCCCGTGTGTGTTTCGCGTTTTCAGCCTTGGGGCGCGCAGCATCCGTACCCCCGAAGGAGTCCA
>DASUXL010000183.1:0-9004 GCA_036377915.1 Candidatus Limnocylindrales bacterium | reverse complement strand
GCCAGAAGAATAAATGCTCCTCCTCTTCTGGCCGGGGCAGGCACCCCGCCCCCCGCACACGCGATTTACAGCAGTCCCGAGCGCGCCCACAACCCGCGCCCCGGCCCGCCCACCAGCCCCAGACCGTCCAGATAGGACACGACCTTGCCGGCCGACCAGCGCAGCGTTCGGCGGAAGTGCGGGTTGGCGCGGGCGGCCGCAAGGCCGACGCGCGGGGAGATGCCGACGGCGCCGTAGACCGACGGGTGGACGAGGTTGCCGGCGACCGTGTACGCCGCGCGGGCTATCACCAGGCGCGAGTACGCCAGGCGGACCGGGCCGGCGGCGGCGACCTGCCGGGCTAGTTCTTCCTTGGCGAAGCGGATGTGCCGTGACTCTTCGATGACGTGGATCCGGGACACCGTGCGGATCAACGGTTGCAGGTTCTCGTCGCCCATGATTTCGCGCTGGAAGGAGTCGAGGATTTCTTCGGCGATGAGGATGGCGGCGTACATGTGCGGGCCGGTGGCGGTCGCTTTGAGGAACCGGCCGAGGGCGTGGTCGAAGCGGCCGGGGCGGTACACCGGACACTCCGCTTTTTCGATCAGGCGCCCGAACATGATGGAGTGCCGGCATTCGTCGGCGACCTCGGTGAGCGCGTACTGCGCGTGCCGCGTCGTGGGGTCGGCGTCGTAGTAGAAGCGGATCAGCATTTCCATCAGGATCGTCTCGAACCATAGTCCGGCCGCGGCGGCGCTGGCCACCTCGTGCTTGGTCAGCTCGACCCGCTGCCGGTGGTTGAGGGATTCCCAAAGTGTTGTGCCGTAAAGGCTGCTGCGCTGTTCGGGGATCCAGAACAGGTCGGGGTCGAGTGGCGCGTCCCAGTCGATGTCGACCGCCGGCTCGTATTGCAGGCGCAGGGAGGTCTGGAGTAGACGGTCGGCGGTCTGTTCGCGTGCATCCATGTCGGCCTCGCCCCCAAAGTTGACGTAACTTCAGGTAACTGTTACGAAGAGTAGCATGCAAGTCAATAGACGGAAGCAACGCTGGGCCGACCACCGGGAGCAGCGCAGGTTGGAGCTGATCCAGGCGGCGATCGAGGCGGCGATGCGGTTCGGGCCGGGCGTCGACATGGACCAGGTGGCCCGGGTCGCCGGGGTCAGCAAGCCGATCCTGTACCGCTACTTCGCCGACAAGTCGCAGCTGTGGCTCGCCGTCGGGGAACACCTTGCGGCGCAAGTGCTTGCGGTCGTCACGCCAGCGATCGAGCAGGTGCGGGAGGAGCGTGCGCTGATCGCGGCGACCATCGACGCCTATCTTGGGGCGCTTGAATCTCAGGCGGAGTTGTACCAGTTCCTGATGCGGGCCGACATCCACGGCGTGCACCACCTGATCAACGGCGCCGTCCAAACCGTCTCAAGTGGACTGTCCCGGGTCATCGGGGACCGGTTGCGGGCGTTGGGGTTGGACTCCGGCCCGGCCGAGCCGTGGGCGGTGGGCATGGTCGGGCTGGTTCAGGCCGCGGGGGACTGGTGGATCCGGCACCGGCGGCCGCTGGGGCGGGAGGCGCTGACCGAGTACATGACGACGCTGCTGTGGCAGGGGATCGAGGGGATTAAGACGGCGGCGGATTCGCCGATGGGGGAGAAGGCATGGAGCTCGTGACGCCGCACGGCACGTTCGAAGTCGAGGCGAAGCTCTGCCAGCGGGTCGAGCCGGTCGACGGGCGGCTCCACCTGGCCGGGCGGATCGCTCCGCATCCGGGGGTGGCGGCGCTGGTGCGGCGCGGCGTCAGGGATGCGAGCCTTGATGGGGTACCCGTAAAGCTTATAGAGATCGATCCGTGGGGAGGTGTTCTTGTCCGCAAATCAGTTTGTTGACATCGCCATCATCGGGTCCGGCTTCGGCGGTCTCGGTGCGGCGATCAGGTTGCGGCAGAAGGGCTTCACCGACTTCCTGATCTTCGAGAAGGCCGGCGACGTCGGCGGCACGTGGCGCGACAACACCTACCCGGGCTGCGCCTGCGACGTGACCTCCAATCTGTACTCGTTCTCGTTCGCGCTCAACCCCGGCTGGAGCGGCACCTTCTCCGGCCGGCGCGAGATCTGGGAGTACCTGACCGGCTGCGTCGACCGCTTCGGCCTGCGCCCGCATCTGCGGCTCGGGCATGAGGTGCACGACGCGGCATGGGATGAGCCGACCGGGCGGTGGATCGTCTCCACCAGCGGCGGCACGTTCACCGCGCGGGTCGTCATCGCCGCCACCGGCCCGTTGAGCCAACCGTCCATTCCCGACATTAAGGGATTAGAATCATTCGGGGGTACCATCTTCCACTCCGCAAAGTGGGACCACGAGCATGACCTGACCGGTCGCGATGTGGCGGTGATCGGGACGGGAGCGTCGGCGGTCCAGTTCGTGCCGCGCATCCAGCCCGAGGTGGCACGGCTGCGGCTGTTCCAGCGAACGCCGGCCTGGGTCGTGCCGCAGGCCTCGCGCCGGGTCTCCCGCGCCGAACACTGGATCTATCGCCACGTCCCGGGGGCGCTGCGACTCAATCGGACCATGCTCTACTGGGCTTACGAATTCATGGGCACCGGTTTCCTGTACCCCCGGCTTAATAAGATCGCCCAGAGGATGGCGGCGCGAAACCTGCACCGCCAGGTCGCGGACCCCGCGTTGCGCGCCCGGCTGCTGCCCGGCTATGTCATGGGGTGCAAGCGGATCCTGCGCTCCAACGACTACTGGTCCACCCTCACCAAACCCAATGTCGACCTGATAACCAGTGGTATCAAGGAAATCCGACCCAACGGCATCCTCGACGGCGACGGCACCGAGCATCCGGTGCAGACCATTATCTTGGGGACGGGCTTCCGCGTCACCGATTCCCCTGTGATGCAACACATCCGCGGCCGCCGGGGCCGGCGGCTGGCCGAGGCGTGGACCCCCACGATGCGGGCGTACCTGGGCACCACCATCAGCGGCTTCCCCAACCTGTTCTTCCTGCTCGGCCCGAACACCGGCCTCGGCCACACCTCGGTGCTCATCATGCTGGAGGCGCAGCTCAAACAGGTCGTCAAGACACTGGAGCACATGCGCCGCAACGGGTTCGCCACCATGGAGCCGACCGCCGAGGCGCAGCGGCGCGACAACGCCCACGTCGACCGCAAGATGGCCGGCACGGTCTGGGCCACGGGTGGCTGCCGCAGCTGGTACCTCGACTCGACCGGCCGCAACTCGACCCTCTGGCCGGGTTTCGCGACCACCTTCCGCCTCCGGCTGGGGACCTTCCGAGCGAGAGACTATGCGTTCAATCGAGCAGTGGAGGCAGATCGTGAACTGGCCCCTAACCGGTAAGACCGTACTGGTCACGGGCGCCGCCCGGGGCATCGGCGAGCACGTGGCGAGGCTTGCCGCGGCCCGCGGCGCCCGGGTCGCGCTGGTCGGCCTGGAGCCCGAGCGCCTGAAAAGCCTTGCCGGGGAACTGAACGGGCACTGGTTCGAGTGCGACGTCACCGATCAGGCCGGCATCGATCTCGCGGTCGCGTCGGCCGTCGAGAAGTTCGGCGGGATCGATGTGGTCGTGGCCAACGCCGGGATCGCCAACCTCGGCACCGTCCGGTCCGGGCCGGTGGACTCGCTCGTACGCACCATCGACGTCAACCTCAACGGTGTCATCCGCACCGTCGCCTCGGCGCTGCCGCACCTCATCTCGTCAAAGGGCTACGCACTCATGGTTTCCTCGGCGGCCGCGTTCACGGCGATGCCCGGCATGGCCGCCTACTGCGCGTCCAAGGCGGGCGTGGAGCAGTTCGGCAACGTGCTGCGGCTGGAGGTGGCCCACCTGGGGGTGGCGGTCGGCACGGCGCACCCGATCTGGATCGACACGGATCTGGTGCGCGGCTTCAAGGACGACCTGCCGAGCTACCGGGACGTGCGCAAGAAGCTGCCGTGGCCACTGTCGCGGGAGATCACGGTGGCGGAGTGCGCCCGGATGGTCATCGGCGGCATCGAGAAACGCAAGCGCCGCGTGTACGTGCCCGGCTCGATCGGGCTCGTCCAAGCGTTGCGCACCATCGTCCTCAGCCCGTTCTCCGACGCCGTCATCAAGCGCTCCACCCGGGGCGGGGCGCTCATCGAACAGATGGAGCAAGAGGTCAAGGAGTTGGGCCGTTCATTCGGGAGTCACAGTGTTGGTTAACGCGCAACGCGCCGGCAGCGGCGAACCGCTGGTCCTGCTGCACGGCATCGGGCACCGGTGGCAGGCTTGGGAACCCGTGATCGACAGGCTTGCCGAGCACCACAGCGTCGTCGCCATCGACCTGCCGGGCTTCGGCCGGTCGCCGGTCCCGGAGGGTGGCATGCCGTCGAGCATGGCCGCGGTCGTGGCGCTGATCGCCGAGTTCTTCGCCGAGGAGGGGCTGGAGCGGCCGCACGTGGCCGGCAACAGCCTGGGTGGGGCGATCGCCCTGGAGTTGGCAAGCGAGGGGCTCGTCGCGTCGGCGACGGCGCTCTCACCCGGCGGGTTCTACACGCGGGCCGAGCGCCGCCGTGCCCTGGGCATCCTGAGTACGTTGCGCGCCAACAGTTTCATCCCGAGTCCGGTGATGCGGGCCGGGCTGCGCCTGGGTGCGGTCAAGGCCCTGTCCTACACCCGGCTGGTGGCCCAGCCCGCCAACCTGACCGCCCGCCGCGCCTACGAGGACGCGATCGCGCTGCGCCGCGGGCGCGGGTTCCGGCCCGTGGCCAAGGCGGCGCGCGGCTACACCTTCGAGGGCAAGCCGTCCGTGCCGGTGAGTGTGGGCTGGGGGACCAAGGACCGCATCTTCCTGCCACATCAGCTGGAGCGGGCCCGGGAGAAGCTGCCCGAGGCGCGGCACGAACTGCTGGACGGGTGCGGGCACGTACCCATGAGCGACGACCCGGAACGGGTAGCGGCACTGATCCTGCACACGACGGGGGCGATAGGCTCGGGCCATGCGAGCCATCTACGCTGAGTCGCTCCACCCCGACAAGCCGCTCAAAGGTCTGGTCGTCGGGGAACGGCCGGACCCCGAGGTGCCCGAGGGCTGGGCGCTGGTCCGGGTTAGGGCGAGTGCGCTCAACCACCACGACCTGTGGTCGCTGCGGGGCGTCGGGCTTGCCGCCGGACAACTGCCGATGATCCTTGGCTGCGACGCCGCCGGAGTGGACGAGGACGGTAACGAGGTCGTCGTGCACGCCGTGCTGGGCAACGGCGGGGACGAAACCCTTGACCCCAAACGCACCCTGCTGAGCGAGAAGGAGCAGGGCACGCTGGCCGACATGGTCGTGGTGCCGCGCCGCAACCTTGTCCCCAAACCGCCGAGTCTTGATTGGACGGACGCGGCGTGCCTGCCCACCGCGTGGCTCACCGCGTACCGCATGCTCACCACCCGGGGCCGCTTGCCCAAGGAAGGCAGCGTGCTCGTCCAGGGCGCGGGCGGCGGCGTCGCCACCGCCGCCATCATGCTCGCCAAAGCGCTGGGCGCCCGCGTCTACGCCACCAGCCGCGACGAGGCCAAGCGGGCCCACGCGGCCGAGCTCGGCGCTGCCGCCATCGCTCCCGGGGAACGCCTGCCCGAACGCGTCGACGTCGTCATCGAAACCGTTGGCAAGGCAACGATCGACCACTCCATCAAGAGCACCAAACCCGGTGGCCGCATCGTCGTCTCCGGCTCCACCTCAGGCCACCTCGCCGAGGTCGACCTGCGCCGGATCTTCTTCCTCCAGCTCGAGATCGTCGGCTCCACCATGGGGACGAGGGACGAGCTGGCCGCGATGATGTCGCTGATGGTCGGCCAGGGTATCCGGCCCGTCATCGACAGCGTGTACCCGTTCGACCGGGCCAGGGAAGCCTTCGAGCGCCTGGCCCAGGGCGACGCCTTCGGCAAAGTCGTCCTGGACCACGCGGACGCGCGTTAGTCAATCGGCGGCGGGAAGGGCTCGTCGGCGATTGACTTCATGCACAGGAGCGTCTGCTCCGCCTGGAAGAACTCGCCGATCGGCGACTCCCGGCGGAAGATCGACGGCGCGCCGAACGGCGTGCAGTCGGCGAACCCCGCGTTCCTGCCGATGGCAATGCCATTGAAGATGGCGTCATCCACGGCAAGCTCGGCCGTCGGCCCATCGCCGATGCCGGTGACGTAGATGACTTCCTCGTCCGCGGCCGCGGGGGCGGTGGCGGTGAGGGCAACCGAGACTCCTAAAAGGACTCCCGCGATCGTCCTGCGTAGATTCATGCCCAAGATGGTGGACGACGCATCGACGGCCGGATAGATCAGGCCAACTAACCTAGCTAGAGCTTGTTCTCCAAGCCGGGCACGGCGCGCAGGCGGGTCTTGGCGCCGGAGTCGCCGAGCAGCGACCACCGCAGGAAGTCGGTGGTGGCGGCGGCCACGGTGGGGAAGGCGGGATCGCCCGGCGACAGGTACGGCGCGATGTGCTCCTTGCCGGGCAGGGTCAGGAAACCCTTGGGCCAGGGCACTGCCCGGTAGGCGCTGCGCCCGGTGGAGGTGGGCACCACCGGGTCGGCGCTGGCGTGCACGAACAGGAGCGGCACCGGGTCGCCGGTGAAGCGCTCGCCCACGCCGAGGGAGTTGCCGGCCAGCAGGATGCCCGCGTCGATGCGTTTGTCGCGGCCCTCGGCTCCGTTGGCGGTGAACATGCCCAGGGCACTGATCGCACCGGCGGAGTGACCGGCGGCGGCGACCCGCTGCGGGTCGAGGCGGCGCCGCAGCGGATCCTGCTGGTCGAGGGCGAGCAGGCCGTCGAGGACCGCGCTGAGGTCGGCCGGCTGGTTCGGCACGTCCACGATCTCGACCTTGTCCACCCCGAAGCGGGTCGCGGGGAAGGCGGGCGCGGCGACGGCGAAGCCGGCGGCGGCCCAGCGCTTGAGCAGCTCGCCGTAGAAGGGCGGGAGGCCGCCGAGGCCGTGGCCGAACAGGATGATGGGCAGTGGCCCGTCTCCGGTGGACGGCCAGACGATGGTGGTGTCGAGCTTACGTTCGCCTCGCGTGAAGGTGACGGTCCGGAACGACGTGCCCATGCCTGCGGGCTGGTCGCCGGGCGGCTGCGCCGAGGCGGCCGCGCTGGCGTGACCTGCGGCGCGAGGGATCTCCCGGTCGGCCGTGGCCGTAGTGCACCCGGTCAAGGCGATGCACCCGGTCAAGGCGATGCGACCGGTCAGTGCGATGCGACCGGTCAGCGCGATGCAGGCGGCGAGGACAGCCAAACCGACCCGTGCCGCGCCAACCATGCGCAGAACAGTAGCGCGTCCTAGCGGCCCGTCCGGCCGCCGTAGCCATAAATTGGACATATGCCGCGCGTTTCCTGGCTGCCTCACCTGCGGCTCCCCCCGCTGTCGCCGTGGATGGCGGCCGTGGTGCTCGCTGCCTGGGGCGTGTTCAAAATCCTGCAGTACAACCCGGAGCCGCTTGACGTGCCACCGGCGCCGCCGGACCAGGCGCAGGCGCAGGCACAGGCGCAGGCACAGGCACAGGCGCCCGCACCCGAGAGCCTGCCCACCGCTGCGGCCAAGGCGCGTGTTCTTGCCCCGTCCGCCCCCACGCGCATCCTCATCAGGTCGGTGTGGATCAACGCCGAGATCGACCAGGTCGGCCTCAGCCGTGACGGCACCATCGAGACGCCGTCCTACGAGCGGGCCAAGAACGCGGCCTGGTACCGGCTCGGCCCCTCCCCGGGCGAGGTCGGCCCGGCGGTGATCCTCGGGCATGTGGACAGCAAGACCGAACGCGCGGTCTTTTTCGAGCTGCGCCGGGTAAAACCCGGAGCCAAGATCGAGATAATCCGCGCCGACGGCCGCAAGGTGCTGTTCACCGTGGACTCGATCGAGCAGTTCGCCAAGGCCGAGTTTCCGACACAGCGCGTCTACGGCCCGACCGGCCATCCCACTTTGCGCCTCGTCACCTGCGGCGGCCGGTTCGACAAGCAGCGGGAGGACTACCTGGACAACATCATCGTGTTCGCCTCGCTGGCGACCTAGCCAGCAGTCGTTCGGCCTGCGTTGCTATCTCCAGCTCTTCATCAGTGGGTACCACGCACACCGCCACCACCCCGGATCGCTCGGGCTCGGGCTCGGGTGAGATGAGCCGGGGTCCGCGTCCGGGGGATTCGTTGCGGGACGGGTCGATGGAGATGCCGAGCCGGTCGAGCCCGCCCAGCGCGGCGGCCCGCACGACGGCCGCGTTCTCGCCGACCCCGGCCGTGAACGTGACGGCGTCGAGCGTGCCCAGCAGCGCGTAGTACGCCCCCACATAGGACTTGATCCGGGCGCAGTAGACGTCGAACGCCAGGGTCGCCGCCGCGTCACCGGCTTCGCGCCGCCGGATCACCTCACGCATGTCGTTGTCGCCGCACAGCCCGCGCAGACCGCTGCGCATGTTGAACAGCTCGTCCAGCTCGTCGAAGCCCATGCCGGCTTCGCGATGCAGGTGGAAGGCGATGGCCGGGTCGATGTCGCCGCTGCGGGTCCCCATCACCAGACCTTCGAGCGGGGTCAGGCCCATGCTCGTGGCGATGCTGCGCCCGCCCGCGACGGCGCACGCGCTCGCGCCGTTGCCGAGATGAAGCGTGATCACGTTGACGTCGTGGGGGGAGCGGCCCAGCAGCGCCGCGGTCTGCCTAGAGACGTAGGCGTGTGAGGTCCCATGGAAGCCGTACCGGGTGACGCCGTGCTCTTCCGCCAGCTTGGCGTCGATGGCGTAGGTGGCGTTCGCGGGCGGGATCGTGCGGTGGAAGGCGGTGTCGAAGACCGCGACCTGTGGGACCTCTGGGAGCAGCCGGCGCGCCTGCCGTACCCCCGCAAGGTTTGATGGATTGTGAAGGGGCGCAAGCGGGATCAGCTCGGTGATCGCCTCAACGGCCTCGTCGTCGAGCAGCGTGGGTTCGGTGAAGCGCAGGCCGCCGTGGACCATGCGGTGCCCGACCGCGTCGAGCCGCGAGGCGTCCACATTGGACAGGATGTCGGTAAGGGCGGCGCCGTGGTCGG
>DASUXL010000182.1:0-53985 GCA_036377915.1 Candidatus Limnocylindrales bacterium | reverse complement strand
GACGGGCCGGTCATCCCAAGGAGCGCGGCTGACCTCTGCGAGAAACCACGAGCACACTTCCGGATAGGGCGCCAGTTTTTGGTACAGCACCTGCGGTTGCCACCCGATGAGCACGCTCTCGAGCTCGAAGATGACTGTCCTCATGCGAGCCTGAGCGGGGTGGATACGCGGGTGCGGTCGTCGTGGAGCTGGATGATCTGTGACTCCGATGTGGACGGTGCCGGTCCGTGGGTCGCGAGGCGGCGGCACACCGCGTAATCGCGGGCGGCGGCTTCGTAGGCGGCAAGCCAACGCTGGAAGCGGCTCTCGGCATCGCCGTCGGCGAATGGCCAGCGTTCGCGCGGTGCCTTCAGGCGCGGCAGGCGCCACGGCTTGGGGGTGAGGCGAGCGCGGAACGTGCCGTGCGTGCGGCACAGCTCGCGGTAGATGGGGTCGGTTCCGAGTTCGGCAAGGATGCGCTGGCCGTCGGCGGAAGTGGCGGGCTCGCTGACACCGGTCACGAACACCCGGAGCCCGGAGGCCGTCCGGTACACGATGACGCCGAGGCCCGGATTGGCGCCGGCCCAGTTCGCAAGCGCGGCAACGCGTTCGACCACCGGCGCGGGTTCGGCCGTGGGATCGCCTACGGCCGTGGACCTGCCGAACAGGCGCCGCAGCACGCCCTTGACCGTCGGCCCGTCCAGCTCGGGCAGGTCGACGTCGGCGATCAGGAGGCGGTCGGTGTTGAGGACCTCGGCGCCGTACCTGTTCCGGGTCACCACAAGGATCTGCTCCCCGTCGGCGGTGACTTCATCGAGTATCGGTTCGCGCAAGGGTACCCGCGGATAATAGCCGCCCAACCGGTTACCGGATCGCAAATCGGCCAAGGCGGCCTGCAGCCGTTCCTGCGCAACGGACGCAGCCTCGGCCATGGACGACATCGACCATCCCCACACGCGCCGGAACAAGCGTTCTCCTGCTCGACCGGTGCCCGTGCCTTCGACCACGGCCCAGAATCTGGGGATCCGCACCTATTCTCCTCTCGCCGAACCTATGATCAGGCTGGGGTGAGCGCACGTGGGCTACCGTGACCTGGAGGAACAGCGCGAACAGAGCTTGAGAGCTTCTGCCGCCCGTCGCCTGATGTGGTTTGTCGCGGTCTACCTTGCCATCTCCTTCGTGTTCTTCCTCCTCTATCTGCGGGAGAGATTGAAGGAGCCGCCGGTGCCGTCCGGGGTCGTGGCGGTGTCGTTCGGGTTGTCGCGGTCACCGGCCATCCGCTCGGTGCTCATTCCGCTCAACAGGCCGAGCACGTCATCGCCGGAAGGCACCGTCGCGGTGGAGCTGAGCAAGGACCCTCAAAGCAGCACGTCCAACGCGCAGTTCCCGGCCAACCAGATCACGGTGGCCGGCAATCAGCTCGCCTCCGACTCTGTCCTTTTGTCGATTGCCGTGGATCCCTGGTCACCGGAGCCCGTGCCTGCCGGCAGGTACGAGGGACAGCTTGTGCTCTCCGGGCCGGGGAACAATCCACCCGTCCCGCTGCTGATTATTCTGCAGAACCGCGACGGGTGGCTGGCATGGCTCGCGGCGTCGTTGCTGATGGGCGGAGCGCTACTGGGTCTGGCAGTGAAGTGGGTGACCGAGCGCCTGACGCCGTTGGCGCCGTTCTCGCGCCGCTTGACGCAGCTGCGCCGGGCGATCGGCTGGAGGCTGGAGGGCAGAAACGTACCGCTCTCGTTGCGCCTGCAGATCGAGGACCTGGCGGATCGCATCGCACGGGGAGACTCCAAAGGCGCCGACGACCTCTTCCAGCAACTTGAGCCGCTCAGGGAGCGGGCGGCGACCGTTTCCAGCCAGCTGAACGCCATTTTCGACCAGCTTGACGAGCAGCTCATAGCGCTCAAGGCGGCTGGACTGGACGTGACCGACTTCGCCCGGGTCGACGCGGTACTCAACGAGGAGTATCGCAAGCTGCTTGACGTACAGGCGATGAAGTGGCAGGCGGACAACGCGCCGATCTTCCCCGCCATACAAAATCTGCGTGGCGAAGTCGTCGTCGCCAGTCAAGTCGTCGCCGCGTTTCTTCGCAACCCTCGCGAGACGAAAATGAGCCAGGCACTTGATGCGCTTCAGCGAGGCCAGTACTCGGAAGCGGATCGCCTTTACACCGAGAGCCGCGGCGTTGCCGACCGTGAGCCGCAAAGCCCGGACAACAAGCGGCGTAAGGCGAACAGGCACGTGCCTGATGCCTTCAGGCTCAACCGTTACGCCCAGCCTTCGACGCAATGGTGGTTCAAGCACGCACGGGTGATCGCCGCCATCGCCTCGGCGATCGTGGTCACCCTGGTCGGGCTGAAGAGTCAGTACCTGGACGACCAAGCGTTCTCGGGTGCGTTGACGTCGTGGATGACTCTCGGGCTGTGGGGGCTCGCCGTTGAGCTGAGCGGTGTCTCCATCCTTGACGTGCTCTCGCGGCTGAGCCCCACCTCAACGGTTGCGGTCAGTCCGAACAGCGTTGTGCGGCCCAGCCCCAGCGACCCTTCATGAGCCCGGGCCGATGTGGTGCCGGCGAAGGAAACCCGCGTCCACGTACTTGACGTTCGTGGATGGCCTTGACCCGCCCTCGACGGCGTCCCCGTCGTGGACCACCAGAAGCCCGTGGGGGAATCCCGGTAGCGGGGTGGAGACCACGGCGGCGCCGTCGCAGTCCTGCACGCCCTGGACGGCGAACCGTGACAACGGCCGGTTGGTGAACCGGTCATAGGTGAAGAAGGTGTTGTCGCCCTGGGAGGACACCAGCAGCGTGCCGCTGACAAACCCGGTCCGATAGATCGTCAAGCCTTCGACATCGGACGCGATACGGCCGCCCTCACCCGGGTCGGCTTCCCAGTCGAAGTCGCATTCCTCGGTCTCCTCGTTGAAGACCGCCGGCACGCCGAACTCGCGGGTCCGTTCGACGATCCGGGGCTGGCCTGCGAACTTGCCCGCGTCGATCTGGATGCGCCACAGCGCCACATCCTCCTGCGCGATGTAGAGCCTGCCCAGGACCGGATCGACCACGAGGCCCTCGGCCTGCGGCAGCTCGCCCGGTTCGAGGCACGGTGTCCACACCGTCCCGTCGCGGAGCCTGAACGTCGACGGCAGGGTCAGCGTGTCGGTTCTGGTGTAGGTGTAGAAGCCGTCGCGCTCGATGATGCGGAAGATGGCAAGCTCCGGCGTGTGGCGGCGGGTTACCACCGCGTACTCGCCGTGGACCGCCAGCCCGTAGCCGGTCCGCTGGGTCGCCACGTCGGCTTCGCTCCGGCTGAAAAGCCATGGTACGTCCGGCGCGGTGACGTCGTCGGTCACCCCGTCCGTGATCCGGTAGAACCGCAGCTTGTCCAGACCCCGATCGGTGACCACGGCAATGTTGCCGAAGAGGTCGACATTGTTGAACCGCCCGCCGGGCGGCGGAGTGAAGGCTTGGAACGCCATGGCCTCCATCGTGTAGGTGTAGAGGCCGCCGTCCTTGGCGGTGACAAGCACCATGCTGCGCGAGCGATCGGTGGGGTGCACCCAGATCGCCGGATCGTCCACGTCGTGGTTGCCACCCTCGTCATCGTCGAACAGCGGTGGCGTCTCCAACACCGGCCGCACCGTGGGGATGCCGGTGCCGGCGCCGGCCGGGACGGCAAGCGCGAGCGGCAGCAGGGCGGCCACCAGGCACGTGAGTATTCGTCGCATGTGGCGGACAGTAAGTCAGCGCATCGACGACCGCAAGTGAACAGTGGACGCCCACCAAATGACTTTGAAGGTCAGCGGCAAGCAGCGGCTACCATGGATGGATGACGACCCCTCACAGCCCAGAGGACTCCACCGAGTTCAGGGAAGTGCCGCCGTCGCAGGCGCCAAAACTGGTGCCGTGGGACGAAAACAGCAGTTTCCTGTCGCCGGGCGGCGCGGTGGCCGGCATCGCGGCCTTCGCCGCAAGCGCGACAAGTCCCGGGCGCAGCAAGGCCGCGCGGGTGTTCATCCGGATCGTCGTGGCAATAGTCCTGCTCTCGCTTCTCGCCGGCGGCGTATGGCAGCTCGGCGGCGGCTTGCTTTAGTTTGGACGGCAAACTAACATACTTGGCATCGATCACAACGGATGCCTTGGAGTTTGTCATGAACCGAACGATCCGTTGGCGCCTCGCGGTCGCCGCGTCGGCACTGGCACTCGTCGTCTCCGGCCTGGCCGCCGCACCGGCTCAAGCCGCCATCTGGTCCACATGCGACCGCTGGGGCAACTGGACCAGCGGCGGATACACGCTTTACAACAACATCTGGGGTTCGGGCACCGGTCCGCAGTGCACCTGGGCCAACTCGCCCACCAACTGGGGCGTGTGGGCCAACCACCCCAACACGGGCGGCGTGAAGTCCTACCCCAACTCCACCAAGTGGTCCGGCAAGAGGGTGAGCGCGCTGGGTACCCTCAGCAGCAGCTTCAACCTCAGCGTGCCCACGAGCGGGGTGGCGTACACGAGCACCTACGATGTGTGGTCAAGCGACAACCGGTACGAAATCATGTTGTGGGTCAACAAGTATGGCGCGGTCGGCCCGATCGGCAGCTACCAGACCACCGCGACCGTGGGCGGTCACAGCTGGAACGTCTACCGCGGGACGAACGGTTCGATCAGCGTGTTCTCGTTCCTGCGCACCAGCAACACCTCCGCCGGCACCGTGGACATCAAGGCCATCTGCAACTGGGTACGCGCCAGGGGCTGGTTCGGTGACGTGACGATCGGCAACGTCCAGTTCGGCTACGAAATCACCTCGTCGAACGGCGGCAGGGACTTCTTCACCAACAACCTCACCATCACGGCGACCTGAGAGTCCTTGTCCGGCCGACTATGGCTGGGCGAGATCGGCGCAGTGGCGCTCGTCCGGCAGCAGCGGCCGGAAGGAGACGGCAAAAGTCTTGGCGTCGCTGCTCCAGCGCGAATCCTTGGCCACGAGATCCTTGCCCAGATCAAGGGCCCGGTCCAGTTCGGCACCGGTCACCACGACACACTGCCCTTCACGTGTCCGGGTGCCGGTGTTGAGCGGATGCATCGGCCAGGGACGGGGCGCCTTGCCCCCGTCGTCGACCCCGCCGGTGGCCAACACGGCCAGCGCGGACGGCCTGTACCCGCCGGCCGTGCCGGGGGTTGCAGGCAGGCCGGCGACGAAGTCCAGCACCCGTTCGCGAGCGCCGCCGCGATCCACCTCGGGCGCGACCACCCGTGTGGTGCTCGTGCCCTCCTCCGTGCGCAGGGTGACCAGTAGCACGGACGAGTCGGTCTGGTCGGTGTACTCATGGCTGGCGGACTGCCAGAGCCCCGCGGCGTAGGCCCGCTCGACCAGCTCCCTGTACTGCTCGGCGGAGAGCTTGAACTCGCGGGCCGAACGCACCGCCGCCTTTCCCTGCTCCGCCACGATCACGCGGCCGCCGCCGTAAAGCGAAAAACGCGGCAGCGGCCCCAGATCCCACGGGTACGGGTTGCTGTGTGACTCGGCTACCCGAAGCACCAACGCGGCGGGTCCGATGGGAGCGCGTCAGGCGCTGACCTCCCATCGGAGCAGCCACTCGCATTGCGGCCAGAAGGACGGCGGCAAGCGCGGCCACGGTGAATTGCGACACGCGCGTTGGACGAGCCGCACCCGTCCGCCGTTCCCTCACGACTGAGTCAGGGTGTATGTCCCCGAGCCGGCCCGGTTGACAAGAACCACGCCGTAGCAACCGCCCTGCGGCGTGAAGGTGAACGAAACCTCCGGTGGCGTCGGTGAGGGCGATGTCGAGCAGGTCGTCGCTGTTTGCCGGGTTCATCGTCCCAGGCCTGCACCTGGATGTTGGGTGAGGGGTGCCCGGCCCCCGGCCTCGTATCCGACGGTCCCGCGCACGCACGAGATTGCCTGCGCCGAGGGTTCGCTCGGGGCCGGGTCGTCGCTGTGCGGAGCCGGTAGGCTTTGCGGCGAAACCGCTTGGAACGTCAGGTGCGGAGCGGAAGGCACCAGCGGCAAGCCGGCCGGGAGTTCGCCCAGCGCGTTGGAGTTGCTGCGCGCGGTCAGGCCGAGATGTGACTCGGCGCCGGTCTGGCCGACGGCGAGCAGCAGCATGTGAGAGTCGTCGTCCAGGGGGCTGGCGGACGGTCCCACGAGCCGGGCGCGCAGCGAAGTGGACGCCGCGGCGACACCCTTGACCTGAGCGGTGTAGCGCAGCGATTCGCCGGCCTTGAGGTTGACGGTCCGCCACGCTCGCGTGACACCCGTGCCGTCCTCCGGCAGCAACGGCGCCAAGCTTTCAAGGCGCCATCCAATTAGGACGGAGACGTTGGCCTCCGCGACCCCGTGCCGGTACGGCGGAGGCGCTCGCGGGCCTCGTTCTCGGACAGCGAGGTGATGGGTTGCCCGGCCGCGTGCTGATACTTGGCGTCGTAGGCCCTGGTCCACACGCCGGCCGCCCACGACCGTTCGAGTTCTTCGGCGCTGAACTCCCGGCCACGTGCACGGCAATACGCGACGAGGAACCGCTCGGTGTCCTCGACCGTGGCTAGGCTTTCCGCGCTGACGGTCGAAAAGAGCGCGGCAGCGAAGCCGGCGAGGACGGCTTCGCTATCGGCGGTCGCGCTGTCCCAGTCGTGCACCACCAGCAGCGCGTCTCCGTCCCAGCGCACGTTGCCGGCAAGCCAGTCGCAGTGACCGATCACGGCTTCGGACTCGCCGGCTCGCAGCCGGTCACGGGCACGGCGCCCGGCATCGTCGATCCACTCCGGGCCGGCCACCTCGTTGAGGTTGACGTCAGGGTCCTCCGGACGCGGCCAAAATCCGTCCTCGGCGTGATTCCAGGCCGCCCATGACGGTGCAGGGGCGAGCGTGGACACCTCGGCCGGCCGGGGGGCCAGCCGGATCAGCCGCGCGAACGCTTCAGCGAAGGCCCGGGCCGCGTGGTCCGGGCTCGGGAGCACGGCGCCGCCGGGGACGTAGGCCTCCGCGGTGGCGACGCCGTCGCCGAAAGGGGCGGCGCCGGTGAGCGGCTGGGGGCACGGAAAACCGGCATTGAACAAGCCGCGCTGGACTTCGACGCATGCCGCTATCCGCGGCGAGTCCGGACGCACCTTCACCACGACCTCGCGGTGGTCGGCCAGCCGGAGCCCGATGACGGCCGAAAGGTAACCGGACCTGAAGATCTCGTCCTCTGGCGGGCTGCCCAGGTGCTCAACGCACCACCGGGCAAGGCGGGCGGGATCGACGGCACTGGCGCGAGGTGACACCTGAGCATCCTCACACGCACTGTCTACCTGTGGCAGTTTCCCCGCGAAAGCCGCTGGCCAGGGGCTACGGTGAGACGGATGGCGGCTTCCGCGAGGGTGGGGGATGTGCGATGTCGCAAGAGGAGCAGTCTGACCGTGCCCTGGAGCCGGAAGAACTCGACGAGTCAGCTGACCGCGGTTTGCGGGCCGCGCTCGAGGCGGCGGGCCTTGACCCGAGCGCGCTTGTGCTCAGTGAGAGTGTGGCGCACCTTCAGCACCTGGGCCAGGAAGCGCGATTCTACAAGTTGTTCGACCCGCAGTCGCAGCAAAGCCACCGGATCGCGGTCGGCGCCGACGGCCAAGCCGTGGACGTGGACGAGTTGCTTGCGCGGGAGCGGCAGGCGCACTGGGAGCGCTATGGTGCGATGCAACCGGCCCTGCACCGCCTCCTTGAACACTTCGACGGCGATCGCCTGGTCCCGGTCATGGTGTGCTACGCGGTCGAGGAGCAGGGTGAGCCGTTCGAGAAGACCCAGCTCGACGGTCACGAACTCGACGACAAGGAGATGGCCAAGCTGGACAAGGCGGCCCGGAAGACACGCACCGCCACGGTGACGCGGGCACGTGAGCTTCACAACCTGACCATGGACAGGTTGGGTCTGCAACCCCGCGACGCCTCCAAACCATCCGGGCCGTTCGTGGTCTTCTCGGTGCGCGCGGATGCCATTCCCGCACTGGCACGGGAAGAACACGTCGCCTTCGTCGGCCTCGCCCGCGAGCGCGAAAAGCCGGACTACCCGACGATCCCGGAAAGCCTTCCCACCACGCGCACCGAGATTGTGCACGACACCGGTGTGCGGGGCGCCGGCGTCCGGATCGCGGTGCTTGAATCCGGTACCCCCGATGTCAATGCCGGATGTTTCAACATCGGCGCCACCCAGGACTCCTCGCAGCCGGCGAACTCGCACATGACCAAGAGTCTCGGCATCATCGGAAACCGTTACGACGACGGGAGATGCGGCGGCGACTGGCAGGGGTACGCGCCCGAGGCGACGGTGCTGCTGGCCAACGCCGACGACTATCAGGACCGTTACGAGTGGGCGCGTGACCGTGGCGCGAACGTCGTCACCATGAGCTGGCACTTCCCTTCGGAGGAGGACGAGGGGACCCTCCACAGCCGCGACATCTACTTCGACTATTGGGTCACCCGCTGGCCGTACCCCACCGTTTTCACCTCCGCCGGCAACGAGGCCGAGGACGAAGCGTTCGCCTCCGGCAAGGGCTACAACATCCTCGGCGTCGGCAACGTGCTCAACGAGGACGACGGCGACAGGTGCGACGACGAGATCGCGTCCAGCAGCTCGTGGAAGAACCCCACGACAACGCATGGCGACCATGAGGTACCGGCGATCGCGGCACCCGGCAGCCGGCACGCGTTGCTCGGCTCCAGCTTCGGCGGCACCTCTTGCGCCACACCGGTGGCCGCCTCCATCGCGGCTCTGCTCATGAGCCGCAACCGCAGCCTGAGGATCTGGCCGGAGGCGATAAGGGCGATCCTGTTGGCAACCGCCAATTACCAGCGCGCCGACGACGCCGACTACTCCCGTGCCAGCGACGGCAAGGACGGCGCTGGAATGGTCAACGCGCTCTATGGACTGTGGACCGCCGGCCGCCGCGAAAGCAACAGCAAGCCCCAGTTCCGGGCGCACGACTACGGCCGGGCACGAGAGGACGACTTCAAGGACGGCTACTTCTCCCGAACGTGGACCGCGCGGGTGATGACCACCAACTCGCGGATCCGGGTGGCGCTCGCGTGGAACGCCCTGCCGTTCTTCTTCCTCAACATCCCGCTGGTCAGCTGGCTCGACGCAGACCTCGATCTGCACGTCTTCGACCCCGGCGGGAACCTCGTCGCCTCGGGCAGCTCCTGGGACAACTCGTGGGAGCTGGTGGAGTTCAGACCGCGACGGATCGGTGAGTACACCATTAAAATTCGCGGTTACAGCGTGCCGAGCCACTTCTCCAGCTGGTTCGGGATCGCCTGGACGGCACACTACGACCTTTGCTAGGCAGCGTGGACGAGACCCTGCGACAGGTGGCGACCCGGTTGGGGCGGCCGGCCGAAAAGCTGGTCGAGCTCGACCGCCGACCCCTGCGCCTCCTCACCCAGCCCGGTTCCTATGCCACTCTTACCCTGCGGGATCGGGACACCGGACAGATCCTGGAACCCACGGTGGATCTGGCGACGGGGCGGATAGTGGACGCGACCGAGATACGGCAACGTGAGCGCGACGCGATCGAGCGCCGCGGGGCGCTGACTGCCCGGCTGCGGCGCTTGCTCCTGCGCCACCCGGACGTCGGCGAGATCCAGGTTCAGGTAACCAAAACGCATGGCGCGCAAAGCCAAGTCGTCACCGACCCCGCCGGCGTTCTCGGCCTTGCCGACGATCCCGACGTCGTTCGCGTCGACACGACCGGCGAAGTCGAAGTTTTTGACTAAATGAGCCGGGCATGACTCGATAGGAGCCATGACCGACGACTTTGACGCGGACACCCGCCGCATGATGCGTGCCATCGAGCAGAACTGGGATGCGCGCACACCCATCCACGTTGCGAGCGAGTTCTACGGCGTGGACAGCCGCGACCCTGATTTCTGGTTCGCCGACTTCGAGTGGGATGATATCGGTGACGTGAACGGGCTTGATGTGCTTCACCTTCAATGCCATCTGGGTACCGAGACCGCCGCCTTCGCGCGGCGCGGCGCCCGTGCGGTCGGGCTGGATCTGTCCGGTGAGGCCATCGCACAGGCCCGCGATCTGGCGCGCCGCAAGGACTTGCCGATCGAGTACGTGCACGCCAACGTGTTCGAGGCGGTCGACGCACTGAAAGGTCGCCGCTTCGACGTCGTCTACACCGGCAAGGGTGCGCTGGTCTACCTGCCCGACCTTGACCGGTGGGCGCGCGTGGTCGCCGACCTGCTGCGCCCCGGCGGCCGGCTCTACGTCGTGGAGTTCCACCCGCTGCTCGCCTCGCTCGGTCTCGTTCCCCAGCCCGACGAGGGCGACGTGTTGACTCTGCGGAACGACTACCTGTCCGGGCGCGGCCCGACCGAGATCAACTCCCGATACACCTACACCGACGGTCCGCAGCTCGACCACGCACACACCAGCTACGAGTGGCCACACGGGCTCGGAGAACTTGTCAACGCGCTGATCGGCGTCGGGCTACAGGTCACCTCGTTGCGGGAAAGCGAAGTGGCGCCGTGGCCTCGCTGGCCCCGGATGCTGCCCACCGACCGGGGATGGTTCCGGCTGCCCGAGCGGGAGCCGATGGTACCGCTGCTATACGCCCTGCGCGCGGCCGCTCCAACGGCGGCATTCTAATATCTATACATCCACATAGCACTCTCATTCGTGTTGATTTCAACAAAGATTTCCACGCCTCGCTATTTACAGTGATAGATCAATGAAATACGCTCTCCGACGACTGTGAATTTCGTTCCGACTCGGGGGTGGAACCGATGCATCTGTCACGACAGTCGTCACTTGCCACAAGTTGGCTCTCCTCGCACAACACTCGTCAGCGGCGGCGTGACCGCGCTGCCCGGCGGCGTCGCCTGATCGCCGCGACCACGGTGTGTGCGCTCGTGCTGGCATTGGCGCCGGCGTCCATTTCGAACGGCCCAGGCAGCGGTGGCGGCGGCGATGTGCTGTCCGCGTTGCGTTCCTGGCTGGGCGGGATCGCGGACCTGTTCGAAGGTCCGGCCACGCAAGTAAACCCGCAGGGCAAGATGGTGCCCGGCGAGCCTTGGTCTCCGCCGGGACGCTCGGGCACCGCGGTGGCCGCGGAGCAGCCGAAGCAACCCGGGAAAAGGGTGAAGGAGCTGACCGAGCAGCGAACGGCGAACGGCTCGGTGTACCAATTGGACGACGGCAGGCTGCAGACCGAGCTGTCCAGCGTTCCGGTCCGCTACCGGGATGCCGCCGGCCGGTGGCTCAACGTTGACACCGCGGTCGTGCCCGACTCCACCGCCGGGTTCAGGTACGGCAACAACGGCACCGGCTTCGTGACCCGGTTCGGCGACCGGTCGGACGCACTGGTCAGGGTCGAGCACGCGGACCGGGCGGTCACCATCGGCATCGCCGGGCCCGCGCGGTCACTCACGCCGAAGGTGGAGGGGTCAACGGTCACGTATGCCGATGTGTGGGATGGCGCGTCGTTGGTGTACGACGTGACTCCGAGCGGTCCGAAAGGATCGATCGTGCTGTCGCGCGCTCCCGCCGCGGGTACGTCATTCGCTTTCACAGCAGGCACATCCGGGGTCACCACCGAGACCTTGCCGGACGGGTCGATCGGGTTCTTCGCCCCCGGTGCGAGCGCGACGAGCGGCGGGCCGCTGTTCGTGGTACCCAAGCCATTTATGGTCGATGCCAAGCAGGACAAGGCATCACCGCACGGGCAGAAGCACTCCGACCAGGTGTCGATGGCCATGTCCACCCAGGACGGGACACCGACGATCACCATCACGCCCGACCAAGGGTGGCTTGCGGCCAAGGACCGGGCATACCCGGTCGTGGTCGACCCGACGATCGGTGTGCAGCCGGACGTGTCGACGTCGAAGGACGCGATGATCGTCTCGTACTCCGCCACCGGCAACTACAGCACCGATCCGCGGCTGGGCGTAGGTGTGGACCGGTGGGGCCGGATCCGCAGCCTGTTGCAGTTCAACCTCGCCGGGGTCGTGCCGGCCAACACCCCGGTCGACACGGCGGAGCTGTCGCTTTACTGGGACAACATCGTGCTCGACAGCACGACGGCCAACCCGGTGCCGCTTGAGGCCCGGGCGGTCACCCAGTCCTGGACAGCGTCCACGGTCACCTGGAACTCGATCAATGCCGCGGCAGGTGACCTGGCCGGTACAGCCACCTACAACTCGGCGCTCACCAATAGCTGGACCAATTTCCCGGTGACCGGGGTCGTTCGCGACTGGGTGACGGGTGCCCGGCCGAACTTCGGGTTCATGCTGAAGGCGGCCAACGAGACGCAGGTCCGCGGTGGCCCGTTCTTCTGGGCCGGTGAATTCCCGGTCACCCCGATCGGGGAATGGCCGACGTACATGACGCGGACCGCACCGAAGCTCACTCTCACCTTCGGGCTGCCCGCGGTGGCGCTGTCGGATCCGCAGACCGTGCGGGCCACCGGTGCCGAGCTGTCCTGGTCGGCATATGTCAATCCGTCTCCGGTGGTGGGTGACGACTTGGTGGAGTACCAGGTGCACCGCTCCACGGTGGCTGACTTCGCACCGTCGGCGGCCACCTTGGTGGCACCGGTACCGGGCGGACGCACGTCCTATGTGGACACGACCGCGACCCCGGACACCCTCCACTACTACCGCGTGCTGGTGTTGCGCAAGGACGGCCAGAAGGCGACCACGCAGGCGTTCGCGGTCAAGACACCACCGGCCGGTTATGTCGATGCGAACCTGCCCACCGTCGCCGACACCACAATCACCGCGTGTGAATTCACCCTGCCGCACGACGTGCTCTACAACCGGCCGCTGCTCGGAATCGGCTACGTGCCGGGCGGGTATGGGATAACCCGCGGGCTGGTCAAGTGGGACACCTCGTCGATCCCCTCCACCGCGCGCATCGTGCAGGCGGAGGGACGGCTGTGGCGGGCTCTGCACAACGGCAACGCCGCCTTCTTCGCCACCCACCAGCTGACCCGGGACTTCGACGAATCCGCCACCTGGCTCAACGCATCCAGCGGTGTGCCGTGGACGAACATCGGCGGCGACGCCGTGGCGGCCGCGATCGAGGTGGTCGGGCTGGGCCCGACGATCAACTCGGTGTGGGTGAACTTCAACCTCACCAGCCAGCTACAGGGCTGGCAGGCGAATCCGGCCAGCAACAAGGGAATCCTGATCCGGCAGGTCCAGGAGCCGAACAAGGCGTGTGTCGGCAGCGGCGAGGGCGCCACGTTCGTGGCGTCGGAGACCGCCGAGCCGTCCGTGCGGCCGAGGCTGCATGTGCGGTACACCGACACCACGGTGACCTACCACGCCGCGGTCACGGCTCAACGCCGGCGAGGCGACAACGGTGCCGGTGACAATCACCAACACCACCGCGCACACCTGGCCGGCCGCCTCGACAAAGCTCGGGTACTGGTGGAAGCGTCCGGACGGCAGCGACGCGACCACCGCGGGCAGCCAGCAGCTCACGGCGATTCCGGCCGATCTGGCGCCGGGGCAGACCGTGACGGTGAACGCGCAGATGAAGGCGCCGGTGCTGTCCGGTGAGGGCAACAAGGCCGAGGCGTACACGCTCGCCTGGGACGTGTTCGACACGGTGACCAACAACTGGAAGTCCGCGTCGCACCAGCTACCCCAGTTGCCGCAACAGATCCGGATCGAGGATCCGACGAGCGACCTGTTGGGTCTGGAGAAGTTCTACTCGTACGAGGGCAAGAGCACCGGCGGCGGCGGCACGGCGATGAACAACCTGTACGCCGGCAACACGACGTGGTCGTACAACGCGTTCAGCAACCCTTCGCGCGGGCTGAGCACCTTCGTGCGGATGACCTACAACAGCCTTGACACGTCGGCGTCCTCGATGGGCTTCGGCTGGTCGCTGCAGACCTCCACGATCCAGCGGCTCGGTTCGCAGCTGTCGTTCCACCCGCCGGGGCAGAAGTGGCCCACACAGGTGCGAGCCACCGACGGCGACGGCACGACCAACGTCTGGGTGCTCGAAACGTACGGCCGCGACGCGAAGGACTGCACACCGTCCACATGCGACTACAAGCATCCACGCGGCGTGCACCTGTATTTGCAGCAGACCGGGTCGGCAGACCCAACCCGGACATGGGTTTTCACCCGTCCGGACCGCACCCAGTTCTTCTTCGACGACGACGGCTTCCAGTCCGCGATCGTAGACAAGAACGGCAACACCCTGTCCTTCACCTACGAGCGGCGCAAGTCAAACAACAAGCCGACCAAGTTCCTGCGGTACATCACCGACCCGGACGGGCGGCGGACCCTGACCGTGGACTACTACGAGAAGGGCGAGGCGACCTTCCCGTACGTCGACGACAACACGTGGCAGGACGCCACCGGCACCAGCCTGACCAACCCGTTCATCATCGACAGCATCAAGTCGATCACTGACGTTTCCGGCCGGAGAATCTCCTTCACGTACACCTTGAAGGGCTTGATGGCCAAGATGGTCGACGGTGACGGCTCGATCAACGGCGTACCGAAGACGTTCCGGTTCCAGTACGACATGACGCAGGGCAACAAGAACGTCAAGCTGGTCAAGACCACCGACCCGCGGGGTAACGACACCAGGTTCGCCTACTACACGGCGCCGGTGGACCCGCAGAACAAGTGGAAGCTGGCCGATCTGACCGACCGGCTGCTCGGGGTCACCCACTTCGAGTATCTCGACCCGGACGGGCCGCAGGGCGGCACCATCCACGCCACGGTCACCGACGCGGAGCTGAACAAGACACAGTTCCAGATGGACAACTTCGCACGGCCGTTCAGGGTGACCAACGCCAAGAACGAGGTAACCAACCTGATCTGGGACGGCGACCACAACGTCACCCAACTCACCGAGCCCAACAACGCCGTCTCCAGCTGGCAGTACGACCCGAAGACCGGCTACCCGCTGGTCATCAAGGACGCCGAATCGGTCAAGAACAACTGGCCGGGGACCAGGCTGGACTACGCCACCTCGCTCAACGGCAACATCGCCGACCTGAGTTCCAAGGCCAGCTCGGAGGGCCGCACCTGGCAGTTCGGTTACGACGCGAGAGGCAACCTCACGTCCGTCACCGACCCGCTCGGCGTGGATACCGCGACGCCGGATGACTTCACGTCCGTCTCCACCTACGACGCACTGGGTCAGCTGGTCACGGAGAAGGACGCCAACGGCAACATCACCAGGTATGCCGTGTACCACGCCACCGGCTCTCCGCGGGAGATCACGGATGCGTTGCAGGCCAAGTCGACCTTTGTCTACGACGAGCGGGGCAACGTCACCGAACTGCGCAACGCCAAGCAGGCCAAGACTACGCAGACCTATGACACGTTCGGTCGCCCGCTGGACCGGGTCGAGCCGGTGGACGCCGCGGCCAACCGGTTCCTGACCACCAGGGCGCCGGAATACGACCCCAACGACAACATCACGACGGCTTTCGCGGCCAACGGGACGAGCACGACGTCGGTGTACGACAAAGCCGACCAGATGATCGAGTCGTTGGCGCCCAAGGATGAGCCGGGCGACCCGGAGCGTAAGACCACGACCACGTACGACAAGGTCGGCAACATCCTGACGGAGACCGAACCGGAGGGCAACCTGACCCCCACGGCCGGCGACTTCACCACGACCACCCGGTACGACGCGATCTACCAGCCCATCGAGATGCGCGACGGCACCGGCCGGAAGGTCACCACGGAATACGACAACGTCGGCAACGTGCGGACGCTCATCGACGCCAAGAAGAACGCGACGCCCGATCCCGCCGACTTCACTTTCAAGTACGAGTACGACCTCAACCACATGGTGACCAAGGCGATCGACGCGAAGGGCGAGTTCACCACGTCACGCTACGACCGCGACGGTCTCATGGTGGGGTTCACCGACGCCGAGCGCAACGAGACGCTGTCCATCTACAACAAGCGCGGCGACATCACCGACTCCAAGGTGCCGCACAAGAAGGACGCGGCCGGCAACATCACCTATCGCACCAGCAGGTTCGACTACGACCAGGTCGGCAACCAGACCAAGGTCGTCACCCCGCGCGGTTTCGACACCCAGAACGACCCGACCGACTTCACCCAGACCACCGTGTACGACGCGTTGAACCGGAAGAAGGAGGTCTGGTCCGCCTTCGACGAGCAGGACCCGCGCTACAACCAACCCGACAAGGTCATCTACGAGTACGACGAGGTCGGCAACCAGACCAAGGTCAGCGCGCCACCCTCGGAGGGACAGACGGTCCGCAACGACAGTGTCTACACCTACTTCGAAAACGGGTGGCAGAGGACCGCCAAGGACCAGTGGAACATTCTCACCTCGTTCGAGTACAACGACCTTGGTCAGCAGATCAAGAACACGCTGTCGCCGGCCGGCACGACCCCGGCGGACGCGGCGGCCCGGACGATGACGTGGGAGTACTTCCCGTCGGGTAACCAGAAGTCCCGCTCCGACGACGGCCTTCCGGTCGGTCGCGACGTGGTGCTGGTCGACAGCTCCGACTCCAACAACACCTCTTCGCAGGGTACGTGGACCTCGGGGACGGCGTCCGGCCAGTACGGCTACGACGTGTACACGGCCGCGGCCGGGACAGGCTCGGCGCAGTTCAACTACCAGCTGAACATCCCGCGCGACGGCACCTATGAGGTGTTCGTGCAGTACCCGCAGATTTCCGGGGCGGCCACGGACGCCAAGTTCACCGTCACCCACAGCGGCGGCAGCACCACCAAGACGATCAACCAGACGATCAACCCGAGCACCTGGGTGAGCCTTGGCAGCTTCTCGTTCACCGAGGACGCAGCGCAGAAGGTCACGCTGACCAACCAGGCGAACGGCCGGGTGATCGCCGACGTGGTGAAGCTGGTCCGCAGCAACGCGGGTGAGGCCGACACGGAGAAGAAGACCTTCACCTACAAGTACAACTCGAACGGGTTGATGACGGAGGTCAGAGACCTCAGCCCGAACGTGAGCATCGACAAATACAAGATCGCATATGACCAGCTCTCCCAGGTCACCAAGGTCGAGGAGTTCGCGCCGGGGGCGACGACGCCCAAGAACACCACCGAGCAGACCTACGACCTGAACAGCAACCTGGAAACGATGAAGCACAACCTCACGTGGTCGAAGGTCGACTACGACGTGCGGGACATGATCTCAACGGTCACCAACGCCGACTCACCGACCGCCGGCAACCGGAAGATCTCGACGTTCACCTACACCGCGCGTGGCGACATGCTCAAGCAGGTCAAGCCGAACGGCAACACGGTGGACTTCGAGTACTACCTGGACGGCTCGATCAAGCACCAGGTGGAGAAGACCAGGTCCGAAGCGGTGGTCGCCGAGCACAGCTTGGAGTACAACGCCAACGGCAACCCGTCCAAGGACGTGCTGAGGTTGATGAACGCCGACAACGCGGCGGACATCATCGACAACACCTACACCTTCGACTACGACCCTCAGGACCGGGTCACCAAGGTCACCAAGACCGGGGACAGCTCGGCGACCGAAGAGTACGTCTACGACGGAAACGGCAACGTCGTGGACCAGACGGTCGACAGCGTGCGGACCACCAACAAGTACGACCGCAACCGGCTGCACTCCTCCACCGCCGCCGGCATCACGTCGACATACAACTACGACCCGCTCGGCCGCCTCGACACCGTGACGATGCTCGGGGAGCGGACACAGAAGTACTACTACGACGGGTTCGACCGCACCGCCAAGGTGACGGCCGGTATCGGCGCCGCCGCCAAGACGACCACCTACGTCTACGACCCGTTCGACCGGACGGTGTCGCAGGCCGAGGGCGACAAGACCACCACGTTCACCTACCTTGCCCTGGACAAGCAGACGCTGCGCGAGGACGTCAGCGACGACGCGGACACGGCGTTCCAGTACGCGCCGTGGGGCGAGAAGCTGACCCAGATCAAGCACAAGGAGGACGGGACACAGGAGGTCTCGCAGTTCACCTACCGCCCGCGTGGTGACGTCATCGCCATCACGAAGGACGACGGCACCACCCGGTCGACGTACGGCTACTCGGCGTACGGCAAAAACGACGAGTCCCAGATGACCGGCGAGGACAAGCCGGATGCGTCGGACCCGGAGGCCGAGCCGTACAACTCCTACCGGTACAACAGTTCCCGGTTCGATCCCGGCTCCGGCACCTACGACATGGGCTTCCGTAACTACGATCCGGGTCTCAACCGGTTCCTGACCCGGGACTACTACGGCGGTGCCATGTCGGACATGGACCTGTCGACCGACCCGTACACGAACAACCGGTACGCCTTCGCCGGCGGTAACCCGATCAGCTACGTGGAGCTCGACGGTCACCTGTTCGGCATGTCGTGGTCGGACATCGGGCACGCCGCGCTCGACATCGTCGGCATGGTCCCGGTCGTCGGTGAGGTCGCCGACGTCGCCAACGGCATCTGGTACATGGCCGAGGGCAACTACGTCGACGGTGCGATGTCGCTCGCGTCCGCGATCCCGCTGGCGGGCAACGTGGTCGGTGCGGCGAAGCTGGCCAAGACCGGCAAGAAGGTGTACGACGCCGTCGACACCTCCGTGGACGCGGCCAGGAACGTCGACAACGCCGTAGACGCCGCGAAGCAGGTGGACAACGCGGTCGACGCCTCCCGGGCGGCAACCCCGCCGAAGACACCGGGGACGCCGGACGCCAACGCACCGCCTGCGCCGAAGAAACCCGTCGGATGCAACAGTTTCGTGCCGGGCACGCGGGTGCTGCTCGCCGACGGTTCGGCCAAGCCCATCGAGCAGGTGCAGGTTGGCGACGAGGTGCTCGCCAGCGACGTGGAGACCAACGAGCGCCAGGCCCGGCCGGTCACCGCGCTGATCCCCGGCAACGGCGTCAAGCACCTGTACACCATCACCATCGACAGCGATGGCGCGTCCGGTGACCAGACGGGCCAGGTCATCGCCACGGCCGACCACCGGTTCTGGTTGCCCGATGCCGGCAAGTGGGTCACGGCGAAGCATTTGCAGCCGGGCATGTGGCTGCAGACCGGATCCGGGACCTGGGTCCAGATCACGCAGGTCGAGCACGAGATCAAGCGGCAGCAGGTACACAACTTCACGGTCGACGGCGTACACAGCTACTACGTTGCGGTCGGGGCGCAATCCGTCCTGGTACACAACGACGCCTGCCCGACCGACCAGAAGCTGCTCGCTGACGCGAAGGCCATTCACGGCCAGTACCAGATCCACAAGGGAGCCGAGAAGGCCAAGTACGCACAGGACCACATCACCGTGGTGACCGCGCACATCGGCGGCAAGAAGTACTACTCGGTGAGCAGCAACAAGATCGACGACAACATGAAGGCGATGGCGGAAGCGCTGGGCTACACACGGGTCCACGGCGCGCGTTTCCTCAGGACCAATCCGAAGCAGACGCATGCCGAGCACATCATGCTGAACGCCCTCAAGCGAAAGGGAAACGAGCACGGCTTCATCAAGGGCAGCGGAAGGATGGCTCCCTCCAGGAAGCCTTGTGCTGCCGGTACGAAGAGCTATCAAGCCTGTGCGGATAGGGTAAAGTCAACTCGAGGGATCAAACTCGTCGGATGGGGTTAGCAGCCTTGGAAACACTGCCGCATTTGGAGCTGGCTGACGAGTTTCGACTCGTCGGCCGGCTCCACCCCCAAGCACGGATCGACTTGCTGGTGCGGCTGCTGGAGTGGACGATCGATGCTCTGCCGTCCAAGCCTCGGTCGCGACTTCGGGGCAAGCGCCGCCGGACCGTTGATGCCGCGATGAAAATGGTGCGCGACGCGGCCGCCGGGTCGTCCGAGTTCGACCGGGACGAGGTCGCGTCGCTTATGGAGCGGCTGTGGGACCTTGCGGACGACGTCGAGGTGCTCGAGTTGGGGCAGCTGTTCGTCGCGCTCGCCGGCGTCGCCGGCGTGTCGGCGGAGGACCTCACCCCGGAGGCCCTCATCGGGACCATGTCCGAGTGCTATGACGTGATTCGTGACTGCGAGGACCTGCCCGAGTTCCCGGTGGGGACCCCGGAATCAATCGTTCTCGACCAGGAGCGCGCCAACGCCAACTGTATGCGCGCCATCGAGTTCCAGAAGCGCCTTGTGCACGAAACGGTGCAGCAGCAGCAATAACCGAGGTGTCAGGTTGCCTCGTCGCCGTATATCCAGATCGGCGACTCATCTTTGACGGCGGCGAGCACCCGGCAACCCATGGCCTGTGCTGCCTCGAAGACAAAGGGGCGAGCTTCGTCTTCGTCTCCTGGCAGGATGTCCAGGCATATCCGGTAGCCGTAGTGGTCCTCGAAAATCACCAGCCAGTCGCGGTCTGTGGCCTTGAAGGAGTCTGCCCGCCGCTTGTTCCTGCGATCGTTGACACTGCCACGGTCGACGGTGGGCGCCATCACTTCCCGCAGCCTTTGCAATTGCTCGCGATAAGGCAGCTCGCTCTTGGACAGCTGGACCCACACCGTGGACCGCTCGCGGTGCGGCTCGAACCACGGTTCGCGAGGTGCCGGGCCTAGCAGCGGCACCTTGCGCCGGCCGCTCAGGTAGGCGTGGAGCAGCTCGACGGCGCCCATCTTGTAGCGGTCACCCCTCGCGGAGACCGGGTTCCACGCCGCGACCGGCCAGGTGTCCGGCTCACCCTCGGTGAGCCAGCACAGCGAGGTGTTCTCGCTCGCGATTGCCCACTCCAGCACCCCGCCAGGCTCGGGATACAGCGGGAACGGGTAGCGCTCGGGCGACGCCTCGCGCAGGCTCTGGAACCGCTCGACGAGGGATAGCCCTCCCTCGACGAGATCGTAGGCGCCGTCGAGGTATTCACTGAACGGCGTCAACAGCGTGATATCGGCGAACTCGCCGAAGCCATAACGGCCCACGAGGAGTTTGTAGTCGGTGGGCAACCGGACGCCCAGCGCCTCCTCCACCGTCTGCCAGTCGCCGTCTCCGTCGACCGGCGCGGCCGGAGGTGGTACCAGTGATACCAGCTCATCAATGGTCGCCACGGCAAATCACTCTATACGACACCTCCGCGCCGCTATCCCAGGAGGAGCCTTCGGATCCTTTGTCGCGGCCGGTGCCGCCCTTCTCGCAGTCGCACGGTTCCAGCTCGGGGAGGGGTGGCGGCGCAGCTCAGCCGGATGCGATTTCGCTCTCAAGCCCTTCCAGCCTGGCTTCGGCCTGGCTCGCCTCGGCCCGGCCGAGCGCGGTGAGCAGCCGCGCAGCCTCCTGCCACACCGCTCGGGCGGACGCCGCGTCACCGGTCGCGACGCGGGTATCGCCAAGGCGTATCAGCGTTTCGGCCATGCAGAAGTCGTCGCCGAGCCCGTGGTAGAGCGCCGCCGACCGCTCGTAGCACTCGACGGCCTCGCGGTGTAGGCCCTGCTGGTGGCGTATGTAGCCAAGACTGTCCCATGTGGACGCCTCGCCGTAGCGGTTGCCCAGCTCGTCGTGGATGTCAAGCGCCGCCCGGCAGTAGCCGGCCGCCAGGTCCAGCTCGCCCAGCCGGGCGTGGAACCAGCCGGTTCCGTTGAGCGCCATGGCTTCCATTCGCCGGTACCCGGCCGCGCGGGCGAGGTCCAGCTCCTGTCCCACGTGATCGAGGGCCTCGCGGTAGCGGCCCTGCCGGCCGAACATGAACGCCAGGTGGTGATGCGCCAGCGCCTGACCCTGAAGGTCGCCAAGCTCGCCGGAGATCTCCAGCGCCCGCTGAAGCTCTGCCCGCGCCTCATCGTGGCGGTGCAGCATGGTGTAGGCGCGTGAGAGCCGGCCGCGCACGCGCGCTTCTTCCGCCGCGTCGCCCAGCCGCCTCGCCGCGGCAAGCGCGGTCAGCTGGCTGTTCATCGCGTCGTGCCAGTGCGCGCGAAGGTCAAGGTATCCGACGAGGATCGTGGTCAGCCGGCACACGATGCTGTCGAACCCGGCCGACCCCGCCCACTCGATGACCTTTTGCAGGCACCGGTGCTCGGTGTCGAGCCAGGCCATCGCCGCGTCGCGGTCGGACAGCCCGGTGATGCTCACCCCGGGCAGCTCCTCGGCGGGCACGGCCAGGTCCCGGTTCGGGTCCAGCAGCCGCGCCGCCCGGTGGGCGGTGTGCAGGTAGTGCGCGAGCACGCGCTGCGCGGCGGCGCGGCGATCCGCTTGCGTGTCAACCTCTTGCGCCCGCTCCGCCGCGTAGGCGTGGAGCAGGTCGTGGTTCCAGTAGCGGTCGTGCCCGTGCCCGGTCAGCAGGTGCGCGCCGGCCAGTTCGGCCAGCAGCTCTCCGGCCTCGTGCGGCGGCACGCCGGCAAGACTGGCCGCGGCCGCCGTGCTCACGTCGGGGCCGGGATGGCCGCCGAGCAAACGGAACAGCCGCGCGGCCGGCGGGCTCAGCGTGCGGTACGACCACGAGAACACCGTCCGCACATCGGAGACCGGGTCGGCGTCGGCGAACGCGTCAAGCTCCTTGGCGCCGTTGTCGAGCTGCTGCGCCACCGCTTGCAGGGCAAGGTCCGGGCGCAGCGCGGCCCGCGCGGCCACGATCGCCAGCGCAAGGGGCAGCCCGGCGCAGCGGGCGATGATCCGGCCGGTCGCCTCCGGATCGGCCCCGACCCGTTGCGCCCCAAGCCGATGGGCGAGCATGCCCCGAGCCTCCGCCGGGGACAGGACGTCGAGCGCCAGCGGTTGCGCCCCTTCGACCGCGACCAGGCCGCTCAACCGGTCCCGGCTGGTCACCACGACCAGGCAACCCGCCGACCCGGGCAGCAGGGGCCGTACCTGCTCGGCATTGCGCGCGTTGTCAAGCACCACAAGCATCCGCTTGCCGGCAAGCAGGCTGCGATAGAGGGCGACCTGCACTTCATGCTCGGCGGGTACCTCGTGCGGCGGCACCCGCAGGGCGTCAAGGAAGCCGCGCACCACCTCGGCTGGCGGGCGAGGTGTCCCGGACAGGTCAAAGCCACGCAGGTTCGCGTAGAGCTGCCCGTCGGGGAAGCGCTCGGCGACCCGGTGCGCCCAGTGCACGGCCAGGGTGGTCTTGCCGATCCCGCCCGCACCGCCGATCGCGACAATCACCATCCCCACCGCGTCGCGCAGCGCGCCGTCCATTGTGGACAGTGCTTCCTCCCGCGGGGTGAACGCCACGATGTCGGCCGGAAGCTGGCGCGGCACGACAGCCGCCGGTGCCGGCTTTTGCTGCCCAGCCGGCTCCGGGCGCTGCCCTGCCAGTTCCGGCCGCTGCCCAGCCGGTTCCGGGCGCTGCCCTGCCAGTTCCGGGCGCTGCCCTGCCGGTTCCGGGCGCTGCCCGGCCGGTTCCGGGCGCTGCCCTGCCAGTTCCGGCCGCTGCCCGGCCAGCAGCGCCGTGTGCATCGCCCGCAAGCCGGGCCCCGGATCGGTCCCCAGCTCCTTGGCCAGGCGCCGGCGGATCGTCTCGTACCGCTCCAGGGCCTCCGCCTGCCGCCCGCTGCGCTGCAACACCTCGATCAGCCTCGACCACAACGGCTCCCGCAGCGGGTGGCGGGAGGTGAGCTCGGTCAGCTCGGCCACCAGGTCCCCCGGCGCGCCGCCGGCGAGGTCGAGGTCGATGCGCCGCTCGACCGCGGCCAGGTACCTCTCGGTCAGGCGAGGTGCCAGCGTGTCGCGCAGCCAGACCGACTCGACGCCCTCGAACGGCCTGCCCCGCCACAACCGCAGCGCCTCGGCCAGCCGCGCCCGCTCACGCGAAGGCTCTGAGGCCGCGGCCGCCTCGTCGAGCAACGCCACGAAGCGCGAGGCGTCAACCCCTCCCGGGCCGGCGCGCAGCAGGTAGCCTGCCGGCTCTGTCCCGATCAGCCCCGCGCCGAGCAGGCCGCGCAGCCGGGCGACATAGGTTTGCACGCTGGCCCGCGGATTGCCGGGCAACTCCCCCTGACTCCACAGGGCGTCGGCTATCCGCTCCACCGGCACGGTGCGGCCCGCGGACATCGCCAGCACGGCCAGCACCGAGCGCAAACGGCCCGCCAGCCACACGGGCCGGCCGTCAACCGCCACCTCCAGCGGGCCAAGGAGGCGGATGTCCAAAGACACGGCACCACCCCGCTCTGTCGGCGTACACAGAGTACCTTTCTGTCCATGAGACGCACGGTGGACTGGGACGGCGACGCCATCGTCGCCATCGACCAATGTGCGCTGCCGCACGATCACCGCCTGCTGCGTCTGTCCGATGTGGACTCTCTCATCGATGCCATCCAGCGCCTCGCCATCCGCGGCGCACCAGCCTTGGGCGGGGCGGGCGCGCTGGGCGTGGCACTGCTCGCCGCCAAGCACGACACCGCGACAGTGCGCCGCCAGGCCGAGAGGCTGGCGGCGGCACGGCCGACGGCGGTGAACCTGCGCTGGGGGGTGCGGCAAGCCCTCGCCCGCCTCGACGACGGCCCGGATGCGGTGCTCGCCCGTGCCCTGGAGCTCCTCGACGAGGACGAGCAGGCCAACCGGCAGGCGTCGCTCAACGCCGCCAACCTGATCCGGCAGCTGTGCGAGCGCCGGCCGCTGCGCCTGCTGACCCACTGCAACGCCGGCCGGCTGGCGACGGTGGCCTGGGGCTCGGCGCTCGGCGTCGTCCGGCATCTGGCCGAGGCCGACGAGGTCGAGTATGTCCTGGCCGACGAGACCCGGCCGCTGCTGCAGGGCGCCCGCCTTACCGCCTTCGAACTAGCCGAGATGGGCGTGGACTACAAGGTGTGCCCGGACTCAGCGGCCGCGGCGGCGATGTCGCTGAGCATGGTGGACGCCGTCGTGGTCGGCGCCGACCGGATCGCCGCCAACGGCGACGTCGCCAACAAAATCGGCACCTATTCGGTCGCGCTCGCGGCCGCCCGTCACGGTGTGCCGTTCATCGTCGTGGCCCCCGAGTCCACCGTGGACGAGGCGCTGGCCGACGGCGGCTCCATCCCGATCGAGCAGCGCGCCGACACCGAGGTCACGCACTTTGCCGGAGTCCGGGTCGCCCCCGAGGGTACCCATGCGTTCAATCCCGCCTTCGACGTCACCCCGGCCGATCTGGTCACCGCGATCGTCACGCAGAGCCGGGTGTGGCGGCCGAGCTGACCGTGCCGTAGGAGGCGAGTTTGCCCACCACGAGGTCGATCTCGGCCGGGTCGAGCAGGCGCGGCTGCCCGGCCGAGCGGGCGAGCAACCACACCTGGCACAGCCACTCCAGGTACTGCGCCCGGGAGTAGGCCTGCGCCAGTGTGTCGCCGATGGTGAGTGCGCCGTGGTTGCCAAGCAGGCACCCGGTGCGGCCGGCCAGCGCTTCGGCCATCGAGTCGGCAAGTGCCTGGGTGCCATAGGTGGCATACGGCGCCACGCGCACCGGCCCATGGAACATAGCCACCAGATAGTGCAGGTTGGGAAGTTCCTCGACGAGGGTCGAGACCGCCGTCGCCGCCGTGGAATGGGTGTGCACCACGGCTCCGGCTCCGGTGTCCGCATACGCCCGAAGGTGCATCGGCAGCTCCGACGTGGGCGGCAAGGTCGCGTCAACCGCCACCCCGTCCTCACACCGGTGCACTCCCACCAGTTCGGGTGTCAGCTCCTCATAGGCCAGCCCGCTGGGGCTGACCGCGATCAGGTCACCGCGGCGGACCGAAATGTTGCCCGAGGTGCCCACAACGAGATTGTCGGCGAGCATGCGATGGCAGAACGCCACGACCTCGTGGCGTTCCTCGGCAAGGACCAGGCTCACCCCGTCACCCTATCCGCAATGGCGCCGACCGGCCGGACGTGACATCGTCGACACATGTCTATGCGTTGGAGAACCATGAGCACCGTGCTGGTGCTGGCGCTGCCTACGCCCGCCGTGGCCGCCACCGCGCCAACGGTTACCGGGACAGAGCCGGTCTATGACTACACCCAAGCCATCCGCGAACGGGTCTTTGTGGAAAGCAGCGTCGACAGCGACGCCGATGGCCGCCGCGACCGCGTGGAGGTCCGGATCATCCGCCCCCGCGAGACGCAGGACAGCCTGCGGGTGCCGGTAATTTTCCAGCCCAGTCCGTACTACGCCGGGCTCAACGACATCCCCAATCACGATGACATCGACCGGGACGGAGCCGGCACCTCCGCGACCGGGCCGAAGGCCGATCGCGCCGCGGAGAGCATCATCTTCGCCGGTTACCTCGACAACTACTTCGTACCGCGCGGCTACGCGGTCGTCTTCGCCGACAGCCTGGGCAGCGGCGGCTCGGACGGGTGCCCGACCGCCGGGGCAGAGAACGAGACCCAGGGCATGAAGGCGGTCGTCGACTGGCTCAACGGCCGTGCCAAGGGTTTCACCGAAGCGGGGACCCGGGCCAAGGCCACCTGGTCGACCGGACGGGTGGGCATGATCGGCGTGTCCTACAACGGCACGCTGCCCAACGCTGTCGCCTCCACCGGTGTGCCCGGGCTGGAGACGATCGTGCCGATCGCCGCGATCTCCAGCTGGTACGACTACTACCGGGCCAACGGTGGAGTGGTCGCGCCGGGCGGCTTCCAGGGTGAGGACGCCGACGTTCTGGCGAGGCTGGTGCTCACCCGAGCCGCGCCGGAGGTTTGCGCCGGCCTGATGGACGCGATCGAGCGCGATCAGGACCGGATCACCGGCGATTACAGCACCTTCTGGCACGAGCGCAACTATCTGCGCGACGCGCACAAGGTCCGGGCCAGCGTGCTGCTGGTGCACGGGCTCAACGACTGGAACGTCAAGACCATGCACTTTGGACAGTGGTGGGACGCGCTGGCGGCCCGGGGCGTGCCGCGCAAGATCTGGCTCCACCAAGCCAACCACCAGGATCCGTTCAACCTGCGGCGGGCCGAGTGGCTGTCCACATTGCACAAATGGTTCGACCATTGGCTGTACCGGATCGACAACGGCATCATGAGCGAGCCCATGGCCGACATCGAGGTCGCCCCGAACCAGTGGCAGACCGCCGCCACCTGGCCGGTGCCGGGTACCCGCGCCAAGCCGATGTTCCTGGGCCCAGCCGCCGACGAGCGGCCGGGCACGCTCGGTCCGCTGCCCGCCGGCACAGGCTCGCGAATGTCCTTTGTGGACGACACCGCGCAGACCGGCGAGGAGCTTGCCGACAACGAGCTGACCTCGGACCCGAACCGGCTGGTCTACCTGACCCGGCCGCTGGAGCAGGCGGTGCGGCTTTCCGGCACCCCGCGGGTGACCGTGCCCGCCTCGCTCGACGGCCGGTCACCGTACCTGACCGCATTGCTTGTCGATTATGGTACCGACACCCGCTTCGCCGGTGTACGAAGGCTTTCCGAGACCGACTGCATCGGTCCCGGGCTGCCGGAGGACCCGGGCTGCTTCGCCAGGCGCCAGTACGTCACCCAGGACACGCCGTACTACGTGGTGACCCGCGGCTGGCTGGACACGCGCAACCGGATCAGCCCCTGGTTCAGCCGGCCGCTGGATCCGGGCGCCACCTACACCTTCAGCTTCCAGCTGCAACCCAACGACCACATCTTCAAACCGGGACACCGGCTGGGCCTCGTGCTCATCTCCACGGATCGCGACTACACCCTGCGCTATCCGGCGGGTACCGCCGTCGACGTCCGGCTCGGGCTCAGCCATGCCCTGATTCCCCTTTCCTAGCACGGCTGTCGGGGCCGGCCGCACACGCCGGCCCCCGATCCGGATGTCAGGTGCCGTACTCGTCGGGCAGGCGCATGTTGGGACCGCCGACCTGCAGGCCGAGCGGGGTCGCGCGGCTCTTCGGCTCCTCCCACTCCTCCTGGCGGCCGAGAGCGGTCAGGTCGAGGTATTGGTACCCGTTGTGAAATTCCTCGATGCCGCGGCCGTAGGTGGAGTAGGTGTGGAAGACCTCCTCGCCGGCCCGCAGGAAACAGCTGATGCCCGGCATCTCCGTGGCGGGCGCGTCGTCGAGGGTGGCGTGGAAGTCGTAGTTGAAGTCGCTGCCGTACGAGGAGTACCAGGGGAATGTCCAGCCCATCCGCTCGCGGAACGCGGCGAGCTTCTCGTACGGCGCCCGCGACACCGCGACCAGGGTGGTGTTGCGCACGTGCAGCTGCCGCAGCCCGCCGATCCCGTCGGCGGCGGACGAACAGCTCGAGCAACCCTCGTCCCAGTCCGGGCCGAACATGAAGTGGTGCATCACCAGCTGCGGCCGGCCCTCGAACAGGTCGAGCAGGCTCACGGTCCCGTCCGGGCCCTCGAACGCACACGGCTTGTCCATGCGGACCATCGGCAACCGGCGGCGGCCGGAGCTGACCCGGTCATGTGCCCGGGTCAGCTCCTTCTCTTTCACCAGTAGTTCCTAGCGGGCGGCGAGCCACTGCTCGCGCGATACCTTACCCAGCGTAGGTCTCGTACTCCGCGACCCTCGGTGTGCCGCTGGCACCGGTGATCCTGAAGGTAATCTTGGTCAGCGAGGTCGGCGTGAAGGTGATGGTGCCCGCCCCGCTGCCGGACCTGAGGACCGCGCCGTTGTCGGCGTTGATGACCTGGTACGAACCGATGATGCCGGTGGCGCCCGACGCCTCCCGGATGTTGATCCTGGAGATGCTCCTGGCGGAACTCCACTTGATCGAGATGTCACCGGTCGAGCCGACGGGCGACCAGTAGGTGCTCATGTTGCCGTCGCGCACGTTGCCGTAGCTCGTCCCGTCGGCCTTGCTGGAGCCGTCGGAGCCGGCGCCGATGCTGAGGTTGGTGCCGCTCGGCGGGGAGGTGGTGACCGGAGGCGTCGGGCTGGTCGTCCGCGAGGGGCTCGTCGACGGCCTGGGGCTCGACGTCGTCGGGTTCGGGCTCGGCGTGGTCGGCGAGCAGTTGCCGTTTGACACCTGGTTGCCCTTGTTGGCCCCGGCCGTAAGGTTCACCACGTTCGGCACGCAGCTCGCCCCGTCAAGCTGATAGGAGTACGGGATGCTGACGGTGGTGTTGGACTGCGGGTTGGGACCGGCCGGGTTGGTGTCCCCGCCCGGGGACGACCAGGTCACGTTGTCGAAGATGTTGCCGCTGACCTGCCAGAAGCCGGCCTCGCTGGTGTAGAAGGTACCCAGCACATCCTTGGCGTTGCGGAAGTAGTTGTTGTCCACCTTGGCGCGAGCCCCGGCCCGCGAGTTGATGCCCGACTCGATGATGCTCACATACGAGTTGTTGTAGATGTGGGCTATGCCGCCACGCAGCAAGGGCGTGCGCGAGTCGATGTTCTGGTAAAGGTTGTGGTGGTACGTGATGAACCCGTTGGACAGGTCGCTCTCACTCGACCCGACCAGCCCACCGCGGCCGGAGTTGCGCAGGATGCTGTAGGACAGGGTCACGTACTGGGTGTTGTCCTTCATGTCGAAGAGGCCGTCGAACCCCTCCGACTCCCCGCCCGAGGCCTCCAGGGTGACGTGATCGACCCAGATGTTGCGGACGTTGGTCTCCATGCCGATGGCGTCGCCACCGTTGGACGTGGGCGAGCCGGACTTCTTCACGTTCCGGATGGTCACGTTCTGGATGATGATGTTTCGGGCCTCGCGAATGTGGATGCCCAGCTGGTCGAAGACGGCTCCGCCGCCGACCCCGATGATGCTGACGTTGCTGATCTGCTTGAGCTCGATCACGCCGTCGGCGGTGTTGCAGCTCGCACCCGACACCTTGGTCGTGTTGCCGTGGTTGATGGTTCCCGTCACCTCGATGATGATCGGGGTACTGCTACTGGCCCGGCCGCACAGGGCCGCGTGGATCGCGGTCCCCGTCGTGGCCCGGACCGTCGCTCCGCCCGCACCGCCGGTGGTCCCACCGTTCTGGGTCGCGTAGCCGGTGACGCCGCCGGTCGCCGCCGACACCTGCATCGCCGGGAGCGCCAAACCGATAGCGGCCGCGATGGCCGTCGTGCCCAGTGCCGCATAGAGTCGCATTGCGACAGGTCGCCTCATCCTCGTCTCACCTTCGTCGTCGAATGCTGGGTTTGGGTGCGGCTACCGCTGCCTCGGAAAGCGCTTTCCCCTGCTCCGGACCCTAGCCACGATCATCAAGGCATGTCAATGGCGAAGGCCAATCCTGCAACAAACCTGCACACGCGCCAAGCGGGCGGTGCTAGCCGGCGCTGTCGTCGGGGACGGTGTCCAGCAACGTGCCCGCGATGCCGCGGGCGGGCCGGTCGTAGGCCGTTTCCAGTTGCCGGAAAAGCTTTTGCGCGCGCACGGCGGGCCAGTCCGGTGGCAGGTGCTGGACGGGCAGCCGCGGATCGCGCCGGATCGCGTGCAGCCATTCGGCCACAATGGACAGTCGCGCGGCGAGCGGGTCGGCCGCCCCGGCGGGCACGGGCTGCCAGCGGTCCAGGAACTCGTCGTAGCGCGCGGCGATCGCCTCCAGGTCGTACGCATCGTCGATCATCTGGCTGACGTCGGTCAGCTCGTCGGCGTGCGCCCGAAACACCCGCACGTGTGCCTCAAGGCCGAGCCCGGCGACGATGCCGTCGACGGTGACGTGGCCCGGGGCGATCCACAGACCTCCCTGAAGCGGGCCGAATCCGGCCCAGGCGAGTTGCGAGCGCAGGCCGTGTCGCTGGCGCTGCCACGACTCGGGCAGGGAGAAGCCGAGCAGGGTCCAGGTGCTGTCCCAGTCGTCGTTGACCACCCCGGTCTTCCAGATGCGATGCTGGCCGTCCTCCAGGATGCGCGTCGAGCGCTGGGTCAGGCCGAAGTACATGCGCCGCCCGTGGCGCTGGCGGCGCAGCAGCTGGCGGTTGACCATCCTCGTCAGGGTGGATCGGGTGGCCTGTTCGGACACGCCGAGCCGGGCCATGACGTCGATGACGCTGCCGGAGAAGATGCAGACGTTGCGGCCGAACACATGATCGCCGAGCAGCATGAGCATCAGCGTCTGTGTGCGCAGCGATCCCGCTTCAGCCAAGGGTTCTCCCCCTTTGTCGTCTGGTCATGAGCGTAACCGGCATTCGCGATGTTGGGCATCTTCTTGACGGCTGCAACATTTGAGCCTAACTTCGAGGATAACCGCGGATCGCGCTTGCAGTACTAGGAGGTACTCGTGCGTCGTCTCGTGCTCCACATCGCCCCTCTGGCAGTCGTTCTGGCCGCCGCCGCGTGCGGCGGCGGCTCCGGTGAAAGCACCACCGAGCAAGGTCCGATCCGGATCGGGCAGATCGTTTCGCTGACCGGCAACTACCAGCCGCTCGGCAGTGAGAACAAGAAATCGGTCGAACTGGCCGTGGAACAGATCAACGCCAAGGGCGGGGTTCTGGGCCGCAAGCTCGAACTGATCGTCAAGGACGACAAGAGCCAGCCCGACCAGTCGGTGCTGGCCTTCAACGAACTCGCCGACGCAGGGGTCGCGGCGGTGATCGGTTCGCCGTTCTCCAACTCGGCGCTTGCCACGATCCCCCGGGTCGATCGCGAGAAGATCCCGTACGTCTCGCTGACCCCCGCCGACGAACAGGTCAACCCGGTGCATCCGTATGTGTTCGCGGTGCCCGCGATCTCCGGGACCTATGCCGAGCGCTTGCTGCAGTACTTGCAGGCGACCGGGATGACAAAGGTCGCCGTCGCCTACGACACGAAAAGTTCTTATGCCACCGCCGGTTTCCAGGGCATGCAAGCCAAGGCCGCGCAGTACGGCGTGACGTTGGCGCCGCCCGAAGAGTTCCAGACGACCACCACCGAGTTCAGTGCCGTCTTCACGCGCGTCAAGTCCTCCGGCGCGCAGGCTCTTGCGGTCTGGGCCACGGGCGCTCCTGCGGTCGCGCTGACCAAGCAGTACGCCAGCGCGGGGGCCGGCATCCCGCTGGTACTCACCGGGGCGCAGGCGAGCAAGCTGTTCCTCGATCCGGCCGGGCCCGCGGCGGAGGGTGTCACGGTGCTCAGCTCCGTCGGTGTCGTCGGTTCCGCACTGCCCAACGGTCCACTCAAGACAGCCGTCGACGAGCTGACGACCACCTTCCAGAGCAAGTTCGGCTACCCGCCGCCGCAGTTCGCCCAGGACGGGTACAGCGGCATGAAGCTCGCCATCGCCGCGATCGAGAAGGCCGGCGCCGCCGACCGGGAGAAGATCCGCGAAGCGCTGGAAGGGCTGACCCTGGTGACACCGAACGGTGTCTACAAGTACAGCGCGACCGACCACAGTGGACTCACCAAGGACTACATCTCGGTCAACACGGTGCGCTCCGGTGCGTTCGTACCCACGGACTGGGCCAAGACCCAGCTCGCCACGCTCAAATGACCCCGCTCCTGCGAGTGGGCGACGTGGCCCGCTCATTCGGCGGCGTATACGCCGTGCGCGACGTCAGCATCGATGTCGCGCACGGCGAGCTGCGCGGGCTCATCGGGCCCAACGGCGCGGGAAAGTCCACATTGTTCGGTCTGGTCGGCGGGCAGCTGCGCGCTGACCGCGGCACCGTCCTGTTCGACGGCGCCCGCATCGACCGGCTGCCGCCGCACCGGCGGGCGCGGTTGGGCATCGCCGTGGTGTTCCAGGGCGCCCGCATCTTCCGCGGCATGACCGTGCTGGAGAACGTGATGGTCGGGGCGCACTGCACCACGCGGTCCGGGTTTGTCGCGGCGGTGCTGGGTTTGCCGGCCCACCGCCGGGACGAGCGGGAGATCCGCTCCCGCGCCGTGCACTGCCTCGAGCGCACCGGGCTTTCCGCCTGGGCCGGCCGTCCCGCCGAGGCGCTGCCGCTCGGGCAGCAGCGCGCGCTCCAGCTGGCTCGGGCCCTGTGCGGGCAGCCGCGCCTGCTGCTGCTCGACGAGCCCGCGTCGGGACTGCGCTCGGCCGAGCGGGAGGAACTGGCGCAGCTGATCCGGAATCTGCGCACCGAAGGGCTGACGATGATGCTCGTCGAGCACGACGTGGCGTTCGTGATGGGCCTTGCCGACCGGGTGACGGTGCTGGAGCTGGGCGAGGCGATCGCCGACGGGACTCCCGAGCAGGTGCTGGCCGACCCGCGGGTGACCACGGCCTACCTCGGCGCGGAGCCGATGCCGTGAACGTCATCGAGGTGCAGGATCTCGTCGTGCGCTACGGCGCGGCGGTCGCGCTCGACGGGATCAGCCTGACCGTCGCCGCCGCCGAACTGGTCGCGCTCATCGGCCCCAACGGTGCCGGTAAGTCCACTTTGGTCAATACGCTGGGCGGGATCATCAAGCCCGCCGGCGGGCGGGTGGCGGTGCAGGGACGGTTGGCCATCGCTCCCGAGGGGCGCCAGGTGTTCGCCGATCTGAGCGTCGAGGACAACCTGCGGCTCGGGGCCTGGCGGATCAGGCAACGCGACCCGGGACACGTCTATGACGTGCTGCCCGACCTGCGGCCGATCCGCCACCGCCGTGCCGGGCTCCTTTCCGGTGGGCAGCAACAGATGGTGGCGGTCGGCCGGGCGCTGATGGCCCGCCCGGATGTGCTTGTGGTGGACGAGCTTTCGCTCGGGCTTGCCCCGCTTGTCGTCACCGACCTGGTTGCCCACCTGCGGCGGCTGCACGCCGAGTGGGGCCTGGCGGTCCTGCTCATCGAGCAGAACGCCCGGCTCGCGCTGAGTCTCTGCACGCGTGCGTATGTGTTGGAGGCGGGTCGGATCGTGCTCACCGGCCCGGCTCAGGAGTTGGCACGCAGCCCGCAGATCGCCCGCGCATACCTGGGCGCCTCGATATGAAGGACGTTCCCCAGTACCTCGTGACCGGGCTCGGCATCGGTTGCGCATATGCGCTTCTGGCCAGCGGCCTGGTGGTGATCCATCGGGTGACGCGGGTGGTGAACTTCGCCCAGGGCGGGTTCGCGGTCGTCGCCGCGATGCTGGCCTCGACGCTGCTGGCCGCCGGGCTGCCGCACGGTGCAGCCGAGTTGTCCGCCGTTGCCGTGGCGTCCGCCACCGGGTTGCTCGTCGGCCTCGCCGCGATCGGCAAGCCGGGCACGAGCCCGCGGTCGGCGCTGGTCGTCACGCTCGGTGTGGGCATCTTCGGGTACGCGGTGGAGGTTTTGATCTGGGGCGACCAGCCACGCTCGTTCCCCGGCCTGCCGGGAGCGGTGGACATCTTCGGCGCCCCGGTGCAGGCGCACTACCTGCTGATAATCGGGGTAACCCTGCCCGTCTTCGTGGCGCTGGGCCTGTTCTTCTCCCGCACCTATCTGGGCAAGGGACTCTCGGCGTGCGCGTCGAACCCTTACGCCGCAAGGATTGTGGGCATCAACGTGATCCGGATGGGGCTGGTGTCGTTCGCCCTGGGCGGCGCGCTGGGCGGGCTGGCCGGTGTCCTTGTCACGCCGGTGCAGCAGGTCACGTTCGACAGCGATGTCACGTTGATAGTCAACGGGTTTGCCGCCGCCGTCCTGGGCGGGCTGACCCGCCCCGGTCTCGCGCTCGCCGGTGGCCTGCTGCTCGGCGTGGCGCAGACGATGGTCGCCGGGTACGGCGACGCCGCCTACCAGACCGAGATCGCGCTCGTGCTCATGCTCGCCGTGATGATCTGGCGGGCGGCGCGCACCCCGGCGGTCGAGGAGGCCGTGCTATGAGGGCCGATATCCTTGTCCTGCTTGGCCTTGCCGCCATGGTCACGGTCGGGCTTTCGCTTCTGATGGGGTACGCGGGACAGGTTTCCCTGGGTCAGGCATCCTTCTACGCGATCGGGGGTTACACCGCCGGCTTGCTTGCCGTGCAAGGCATCCCGCCGGTGGTCTGCCTGCTGGCCGCGCCCGTTGCCGCCGCGGCGTTCGCCACCGTGGTCGGGGTGCCGGTGCTGCGGTTGCGCGGGCACTACCTGGCGTTCGCGACCCTTGCCGTGCAACTCATCCTGCTGTCCATTCTCGGGCAGGCCGAGTGGGCCGGCGGCGCGATCGGTTTGCAGGGTATCCCGCCGCTGTCGGTGGGTGGCGTGGAACTTACCGACGACGTGCATTACGCCTACCTGACCTGGGCCGCGCTCGCGCTGACGATGCTCGTCGCCTACCGGGTGGTCCACTCGCGTCCCGGCCGCGGCCTGCGTGCCCTTGCCACCAGCGAAACCGCGGCCGCGTCCTGCGGGGTCGCCGTCGGCCGCTACCGGCTGGCGATCTTCGCGCTGTCGGCCGCCATGGCCGGGCTTGCCGGTGGCGTCTACGCGTTCTTCCTCGGCTACCTTGCGCCCGGCTCCTTTCCCATCCTGCTGTCCATCGAGTTCGTGGTGATGGCCATCGTCGGCGGGCTCGGCACGGTCTCCGGTGCGCTTGTCGGCGCCACCGCGATCGTCGGGATCGTCCAGCTGCTCAACACCATCGGCACGCAGCCGGGCATGCCGAGCTACGCGCCGAGCGTGCTGTCGTATGCCGTCTACGCGCTGCTGCTGATCTGCGCCGTGCTGTTCCTGCCCCAAGGCCTCGTCCCGGGCGTGCGAAACCTCGCCAGAAGGAGGCGATCATGAAAATCACCATCTGGGTACCGGTCGGGCTCATCCTCGGCCTGCTGGCACCCGCGACCGCGGCCAGCGCCGTCAACGCACCGTCGCATGTGGAGGGAACACTCCCCAGCGGCGCCACCTACGTCATGGATGTGCCGGACCGGTGGAACGGCACCGTCCTGCTCTACAGCCACGGGTACACGCCCGACGGCGCGCCGAACCCGGCCCGCAACGCGCCCAGTGAGCCCGCGAAAAATGCGTTGCTGGGCAACGGCTTCGCGTTGATCGGTTCGTCATACGCCGGCACCGGCTGGGTCGTCGAGCAGGCCCTGCCGGATCAGATCGCGACGCTTGACGAGTTCCGGGAGCGGTTCGGCAAGCCGCGCCGCGCAATCGCCTGGGGCACCTCGATGGGCGGCATGATCACCACGGGGCTCGCCGAGCGGCACGGGCATCGTTTCGCCGGTTCCCTGGCGATGTGCGGGTTGGAGCAGGGCGCCGTGGCCAACTTCAACAACACCCTCGACCCGCTGTTCGCCATCCGCACTCTGCTGGCCCCGGGTTCCACGGCGGCGCTGGTGCGCCTGCCCGACCAGGCCGCGGCCTTCGCGTCGATCGCGGAACTGACGGCGGCGCTGGACGCGTCCCAGGCCACACCGCAGGGACGGGCCCGCATCGCGCTCGCCGCGGCGCTGCACAACATCCCCGCGTGGACCGACGCCGGCCAGCCCGAACCGGCCCCGGACGACTACGACACCGCACAGCTGCACCAGTTCCAGGTGTTGCACGGCACCATCTTTGTCGGGCTGTCGTGGCGGCAGGAGGCCGAGGAGCACGCCGGCGGCAACATGTCCTGGAACACCGGCGTCGACTACGGCCGGATGCTTGCCCGGTCGGCGATCCGCACCGAGGTCGAGGTGCTCTATGCCCGTGCCGGCCTGTCGTTGCGGGCCGACCTTGACGCGCTCGCGGCCGCGCCGCGCATCACCGCCGACCTCGCCGCGGTCGGCTACATGGCAAGGAACATCTCGTTCACCGGACGGCTCAGCAGACCCATGCTGACCATCCACACCACCGGCGACGCGCTGGTCCCGGTGCAGGTTCAGCACGCGTACGAGGACACGGTCGACTCCTCGAACCGGGCCGGCCTGCTGCGCCAGGCGTTCGTTCACCGGGGCGGGCACTGCGCCTTCACCACGGGTGAGATGCTTGCCGCCCTTGGCGTTCTGCAACGGCGGATCGACGACGGCCACTGGAGAGGGACCGACCCGGCGTCGCTGAACCGTCTCGCCGCCGAACTCGACCCGTCGGCCACACCCGCATACGTCACCTACCGGCCGGCGCCGTACCCGCGGCCGTTCGACCTCGCCCGGTGAGGCCCGGCATGGACGTTAACGGCATGGACCTCAACGGCAGGGTGGCGATCGTGACCGGCGCGGGCCGCGGCCTCGGCCACGCCTACGCGAACGCATTGGCCTCGGCGGGCGCCGCGGTCGTGGTGAACGATGCGGATCCGCAAGCGGCGCAAGACGCCGCCGGCGGCATCAACGCCAACGGCGGCAAGGCCGTCGCCGAGCCCGGGGCGGTCGGCCCGGCCGACGTTGCCGAGCGGCTCGTCCAGCGGGCCGTCGACGAGTACGGCAGGCTCGACATCCTGGTCACCAACGCCGGCATCCTGCGCGACCGGATGCTGTGGCGGATGTCCGATGAGGAGTTCGACGACGTCATCGCGGTCCACCTGCAGGGCACGTTCACGTGCGTGCGCGCCGCCGTGCGGCACCTGCGCGAGCAGGGCGACGGAGGCCGGATCATCGCCGTCGGCTCACCGGCCGGGCAGCGCGGCAACGTCGGCCAGACCAACTACTCGGCGGCCAAGGCGGCCATCGTCGGCATGGTGCGCACCTGGTCCATGGAGTGCGCCCGCGCCGGGATCACGGTCAACGCGGTCATCCCGGTGGCCGCGACCGCGATGACCGCGACGATCCCCGCCTTCGAGTCATACGTGACCGCGTGGCAGGCCGACGGCACGCCACTGCCGCGATGGCTGCGCGCAGGCGAAGGCTTCGGCACACCGGACGACGCCGCCGGACTGGTGGTGTTCCTCGCCTCGGCGCAGGCGGACGCGATCACCGGCCAGGCGATCGGCGTCGGCGGGGACAAGCTGACGCTATGGTCACATCCAACCGAAATCGCCACCGCCTATCGTGACGGGGGCTGGAGCGCTGACGCGATCGCCGACGCGTGGGCCACACTGAACCGGCACGCTCAATCGATTGGCATCGCACCGCCGGTGGTACCCAAATGAATGTTGAAAATCTTGTGGCAATTGACATGCATACCCACGCCGAGGTATCCGACCGGGGCGACACGGCACTGCCGGCCCACCTGCTGTCGGCGTCCGCGCGGTATTTCAAGATGACCGGCGATCGGCAGCCGACGGTCGGCGAGATCGCCGCGTACTACCGCGAGCGCCGGATGGCCGCCGTGGTGTTCACGGTCGATTCGGAGTCGGCCACCGGTCATCCGGCGGTGCCGAGCGAGGAGGTGGCACAGGCGTGCGCAGAGCACCCGGATGTGCTGATCCCCTTCGGCAGTGTCGACCCGTGGCGCGGCGCCGGCGCGGTCAGGCAGGCCAGATCGCTTGTGGCCCAGCACAGTGTGCGCGGCTTCAAGTTCCACCCGAGCCTGCAGGCCTTCCACCCCAACGACCCGATGGCGTATCCGTTGTATGAAGCGTTGCAGGAGCTGGGTGTCGTCGCTCTGTTCCACAGTGGACAGACCGGCATCGGCGCCGGAGTCCGTGGCGGGGGCGGGATCCGGCTCAAGTACGCCAACCCGCTGGCGCTTGACGACGTGGCCGCGGACTTCCCCGACCTGAAAATCGTCATCGCGCACCCATCCTTTCCGTGGCAGGACGAGGCGCTCGCGGTCGCCACCCACAAACCGTTGGTACACATCGACCTTTCCGGCTGGTCGCCGAAGTACTTCCCGCCGCAGCTCGTCCGCTACGCCAACACTTTGCTACGCGAAAAGGTGCTGTTCGGATCGGATTTCCCTGTGCTCACACCGGACCGATGGCTTGCCGACTTCGAAACTCTGGACATCAAGCCGGAGGTACGGCCGCTGATCCTCAAGGAGAACGCGGCGCGGCTGCTCGGGCTGAAAGCGGTTGAGGATGCGTAACCAAGGCGTCGGCTCGTGGACCGCCCGCCGGGCACGGATGTCACCGAACCGCACGGCCGTTGCCCACGATGGTCGTGAGTGGACATACGGCCGGTTGCACGAGCGGGCAACCCGGGTGGCGCACGCGCTGCACGGCCTCGGGGTGCGCCACGGTGACCGGGTCGCCTACCTCGGCCCGAACCACCCGACCTTTCTGGAGGTGTTGTTCGGCACCGGCCAGCTCGGCGCGGCGTTCGTGCCGTTGAGCTGGCGGCTGGCCGCGCCGGAGCTGGCATACATCCTGCGCGACTGCGGTGCGCGCGTGCTGGTGTTCCCGCCGTCGCACGCGTCCATTGTGGAAGGTCTGGAGGGTCCGCGTCGCGTGCGGCTGGGCGACAAGTACGAGGAATTGCTAGGCGCCGCGGCCGCGGAGCCGCTCGACGAGCCGGTCGCCCCGGACGAGACCTGCATGATCATGTACACCTCCGGCACCACCGGACGGCCCAAAGGCGCGGCACTTACCCACGCGAACATCGTGTGGAACAGCTTCAACCTGCTGATCGACGTCGACGTCTCCGGCGACGAGGTCACCCTCGTGGCGGCGCCGATGTTCCATGTCGCGGCGCTCAACCAGACGGTGCTGCCAACGCTTCTCAAGGGCGGCACGTGCGTGCTGATGTCCGCCTACGATCCCCAGGCGGCCCTGACCCTGATCGCACGGCACCGGGTCACGTACCTGTTCGGTGTGCCGACCATGTTCCTCACGATGGCGCAGTCGCCCGCCTGGGCCGGCGCCGACCTGTCCTCGGTGCGGTCGGCGATCTGCGGCGGCGCACCCGTACCCGAAGCGCTCATCGGCATCTACCAGCAGCGAGGGATCACCTTCATGCAGGGCTACGGCCTGACCGAAGCCGCCCCCGGCGTCCTGTTCCTGCGCAAGGACGAGAGCGTGCACAAGGCCGGCTCGGCCGGCACGCCGGCGTTCTTCACCGACGTGCGCGTCGTGCGCGGCGACGGTGGACAGGTCGAACCGGGTGAGCCCGGCGAGATCCTGACGCAGGGTCCCAACGTGATGGCCGGGTACTGGCAGCGGCCGGATGAGACGGCGGCCGTGCTGGACACCGGCGGCTGGCTGCGCACCGGCGACGTGGGCGTGCTCGACGAGGAAGGGTACGTCTACATCCGGGACCGGATCAAAGATCTGATCATCTCCGGCGGGGAGAGCATCTACCCGGCAGAGGTGGAAGACGCCCTCTACCAGCATCCGGCGGTCGCCGAATGCGCCGTCATCGGCGTGCCCGACGAGCGCTGGGGCGAGGTCGGGCGGGCCGTGGTCGTGCTTCGCGCCGGCACCGCCGTCGAGCCGGGCGAGCTGCTCGGATTCCTGTCCGGCAGGATCGCCGGCTACAAGATCCCGAAGTCCGTGGTGTTCGCCGACGCCTTGCCGCGCACCGCCTCCGGCAAGGTCCTCAAGAGCCAACTCCGCACCCTCTATACCTGATTGGAGCGCGTGGTGCCGACCGTTGCCAATGGAATCGACGAGCTTAGAAGCCTTGCCGGTAAAGACCTCGGTGCCGGCGGCTGGCTGGAGGTCACCCAGGATCGGGTGAACACCTTCGCCGACGCCACCGGCGACCACCAGTGGATCCACGTCGACGTGGAACGGGCAAGGACCGGCCCGTTCCAGGGGACCATCGCCCACGGCTACCTGACCCTTGCCCTGCTCATTCCGATGTGGACAGAGATTCTCCAGATCGAGGGGGTCCGGATGAGCATCAACTACGGCCTCAACCGCGTCCGGTTCCCGTCCCCGGTACCGGTAGGAGCCAAGGTGCGCTTGCACGCCCGAGTCGCGTCCGTCGAAGACGTCTCGGGAAGCGGCGTGCAACTGACCGCGGAGTTCACCGTCGAGCGGCAGGGCGGCGAGAAGCCCGCCGCCGTCGCGGAAGCCGTCTACCGCTACTACGCCTGAACAATGTTCGCGCGGGCGAGCCCCAAACTCGCCGGCTTCTCGACGGTGTCCAGCCGGCCAATGCCGACGCGCGCTCGTGCGCCGGCGCGGATGCACCTTCGCATCCATCCAATGCCGGCGCACGACGCCCGCCCCCGTTCGTCATCGACTGTGCCGGGTCGATGACTCGGGCGGGGAAATCCCGTCCGAATCCGCATGGCTTCTCGGGGTATCCTGGCCGCGTCCGAGGGATGGATACGGCGGTATGGAGAGTCATGTCGCGCTCGGCCGGACCAGCCGAACGATACGCGGTGCCGCCAGATCCGGGGCAGGCCCACACCGTGGACAACCTCGTGGAGCGGTTGCGGCTGTTGAAGGTGTGGGCCGGCGACCCGTCCTACGAGCGCATCACCAACCGGATCAACACGGCGGGGCGAGCGGCCGGCCGCCCACCTGGCGAGCTGGCCAGGAAGAGCACGGTGGTGGACTGTTTCCGGCCGGGTCGACGGCGGCTCAACACCGACCTGGTCCTCGAGGTGGTGCATGCGCTGCACCCTGACGTGGGCTACGTGGCACAGTGGCGCCAGGCGCTGCGCGTCATCGGCGGGGAGGTCCAGGCCGCATCGCAGGTTCGGGTACAGGACAGCCTGCCACAGGACCTGCCGGAGTTCACCGGGCGCACACCCGAACTCGACCGGCTGCGCCGGGCGTTGCCGCACACGCAGCGGGTCGGCGGCCCGGTCGTGATCTCGGCGATCGAGGGCATGGCCGGGGTCGGCAAGACTCAGCTGGCCATCCGCGCCGCGCACATGCTCCTGCGTGAGAAGGCGTTCAATCGGGTGCTGTTCGTGAACTTGCGCGGGTTCGACCCCGATCCGGCGCAGCCGCCGGCCGACCCCTCCGCTGTGCTGGACGGCTTTCTGCGCCTGCTCGGGGTTCCCGGTCAGGAGATCCCCCACGATCTGCCCGCCCGCGCCGCCGCATACCGTGACCGGTTGGCCGGCACCGGTACCTTGGTCGTGTTGGACAACGCGGCAGACGCCGAGCAGGTGCGTCCGCTACTTCCGGCTACGCCGGGATGTTTGACGCTTGTCACCAGCCGGTGTCACCTCAACGGCCTGCACCCTGCGACGCACCTCGCGGTGGATGTGTTCACCGCCGACGAGGCCCTGGCTTTCCTGGATCGGGCCGTGCCCGGGATTCCGGTGGGCGCGGATCCGAATGCCGCGGCCCGGATCGCGCAGCGCTGCGGGTATCTGCCGTTGGCTCTTGGCCTGGTCGCCGGGCACATCCACGCCACACCGGGCTGGACGATGACAGATCACGCCGACCGGCTCGACGAACGCCACCACCGCGGTCGGCTCGACAGCGGCATTGAACTCGCCCTTGACCTGTCATACCAACACGTGCCCGCCGACCAGCAGCGACTGCTGCGCTTGACGGCACTGCACCCCGGCCAGGACCTCGACGCGTATGCCGCCGCCGCCCTGACCGGAACCGACCCGGCGACCGCCCGCCACCACCTGGACCGCCTGGGCCGCGATCACCTGCTGCAACCGGCGATCCCTGGCCGCTTCGTCTTTCATGACCTCGTACGCGCCTACGGTATTAGCCGGGCCGGCGACGAAGATCCCCCACCACAACGCCGCGCCGCGCTCGCGCGCCTGTTCGATTTCTATGCGTCCGCATCGGCGGCCGCCGTGGAAGTAGCGTATCCGGACGAGCGATTGCGCCGCCCGATGGTTCCCGCCACCGGCGCCTCCGTGCCCGACCTGACCGATCAGAATCGGGCCGGGCAGTGGTTGGACACCGAGTTGGCGAACCTGCTCGCCGCGGCGCAACATGCGGCGAAACATGGCTGGCCCGAACACACCTGGCAGCTTTCGGTGATCCTGGATCGGCATCTGCGCACCCGTGGCCGTTACCGCGATGCGGCAACGCTGCACGAGCTGACGCTGGACTTCGCCTGTCGCGTTGGCAACAGGACGGCCGAGATGAACGCGCTCAACGGTCTCGGTTATGTCGACCGGATGCTTGGCCGTTACGAGCAGGCTGCCGGCCACTACGGGCGGGCGTTGCCGATCGCTCAGGATGTCGGCGACCACGGTAGCGAACTGCAGGCGCTGACCGGCCTTGGCTACGTCAACCTGATGCTGTGCCGATACGAGGGGGCCGACGAACACTACAAGGGGGCGTTGCGGATCGCGCGGGACATCCGCGACCGCAGCGGCGAACTCTACGCGCTGCACGGTTGTGGCTCGGTCTGTCTGATGCGAGGGCGCTATGAGCAGGCAGGCGTCCGTTTCGAGCAGGTGTTGCTGATCGCCCGGGAAATCGGCGACCGCAATGGTGAACTGCAGGCGCTGATCAGTCTCGGCAACGTGGACCGAATGCTGGGCGGTGGGCGGACCAGCGACCACTACGAGCGGGCGCTGCAGATCGCCCAGGAAATCGGCGACCGCAGCGGCGAAGGGTACGCGCTGACCGGCCTCGGCTCCGTGCACCGCGTGTGGGGCCGCTACGAGCAGGCCGGCGACCACTACGAGCGGGCGCTGCGGATCGCCCAGGACATCGGCGACCGCAACGGCGAACTACGGGCACTAGCCGGTCTCGGCCGCCTCTTCCGGTCGCTGGGCGACCAGAAGCGGGCCGTCGACTGCTGCCAGCGGGTGCTCGACCTAGCCCGCAAGCTTCGCAACAGCTACTGGATGTTCGAAGCCGTGCAAGAACAGGGTCGCCTCTATTGCGCGACCGGCGACCCCGGCCTCGCCCTGATCCACCATGAGCAGGCGCTGCGGTACGCGATCGACATCGCCCAACCCGCGGAACAAGCCCGCGCCCAGGACGGCCTCGCCCACGCCCATCACGCCCTCGACAACCACGACCAAGCCCGCGAGCACTGGCGACAAGCCCTGGAAATCCTCGTCGGCCTCGGCACCGACCGGACGAACGAAATCCAGACCAGCGTCCCCAGCATCCGCGCCCACCTCGCCGGCCTTGACCAAGGTTCGCGTCGGGCAAAGCCGGTTTCTAAAGATCTCCGTAATCGTTAAGGCGTCGATGGACGTCATCGACTTGCGAACGGGGGACCAGGATGACGCGCGAGCGAACCTACGAGGGCCGGGCTTTGCCCAAGCCCGGCGAGGAAGTCGTCGACCAGGGTCTGGGTTTTGACCTGACCACGCTGATGGGGCGCCGGGGGCTGCTGCTGGCGTTGGGTGCCGGGGCGGTCGCGTTCGGCGTCGCCGCGTGCGGCCGTGACACCGTGTCCGAGGCGGTCGCGCCGGCGGACTCGCCGACGGCCGGCACCACGGTTACGGAGATCCCGGACGAGACCGCCGGGCCCTACCCGGCCGACGGCTCCAACGGCCCGGATGTGCTTGACCAGAGCGGCATCGTGCGCAGCGACATCCGGTCGAGCTTTGGCGGAGCCACCGGCACCGCCGAGGGCGTGCCCATGGACCTGGAGCTGACCATCCTCGATCTCGCCAACGACGGGGCACCGTTCGCGAACACGGCGGTCTACGTCTGGCATTGCGATCGCGAAGGCCGCTACTCGCTCTATTCCGAAGGCGTGCAGGACCAGAACTACCTGCGCGGCGTCCAGATCGCCGACGCGCAGGGCGTCGTGCGGTACACCAGCATCTACCCCGCCTGCTATGCGGGCAGGTGGCCGCACATCCACTTCGAGGTCTACCCCGACCAGGCCAGCATCACCGACTCGGCGAACGCCATCGCCACCTCGCAGATCGCCCTGCCCCAGGACGTCAGCGAGACCGTCTACGCGCAGCCGGGCTACGAGGCGTCGGTCGGCAACCTCGCGCAGGTCACCCTGGCCGGTGACAACGTCTTCGGCGACAACGACGGCGCCGGCCAGCTCGCCACCGTCACCGGCGATGTCACCAACGGGTACAAGGTCTCGCTCACCGTGGGGGTCGACACCACGACCACGCCGAGCGGCGGCGGCGGCCAGGCCCCCGGCGGTCCGGGCGGCCCCGGCGGCACACCGCCCAGCCCGCCCGGGTCTTAGCCTCACAACCACAGCTTGAGAGCGGCTCCGGTCGGCACGGCCAGACTCCCGGGCCATGAGGAGATTCGCAGTTGTGGCGGTGGCGCTGACGACGATCGCGTTGCCGGCGGCACCGGCCCGGTCGGCGTGCACCTGGGGGGTCACCGCGCTGGCTGTCCCCGCAGGCTACGCATACGTTGTCGCCCATGGGGTCGCGCCGGTATCACCGTTCGTCGTGGGGCGCGCGGTGCGGGCCGACGGCAGCGGCTCCGACGCCGTGGTGTGGCAGGACGGGAGTCCGCGCGTCCTGCCCAAGCCACCGATCCAGGGCAGCGGCTCGAATCGTGCCGACGCCGTCAACGACCAGGGCGTGGTCGCCGGGGTGTGGCGTGGCACCGGCAGCTACGAGACGGCGTGGCGCTACCGCAACGGCGCCTATCAGACCCTGCCTTCTTTGGGGGGTACCCAGGGATTCAACCTCGCCGCGATCAACAGCGCCGGCGACATCGTCGGTCAGGCGTTCGCGCTTTTCGCCTACGCGGGTCTGCTTTGGAGGGCCGCGACGCCCGGCCAGTACACCAATCTCGGGTCCTCGACGCACGCGGTGGGCATCGACGACTCCGGCCGGATGGTCCTGAACACCCGGGTCATCGTCAACCCGGACGGTTCCCGGATCACATTGCAGCGTGACGTCTTCATGCGGACCTTCGGCCGCGGCCGGATCCTCAGCGAGGATCTGGGCAAAGACACCATCGTCGAGTGGAACCTCTCCGGCCAGGTGGTCCGGGAGTTCGCCGGAGACTACCCGCACGCGGTGAACACCGCCGGTGTGCTTGCCGCCCAGCCGCCGGGCAGTGTCTATGTGGCCGTGCGCTATGGCAGCGCGTGGGAGCAATTCTCCACCGCGATGACCACGACAGAGGGAATCACCGACGCCAATGTGGTCGTGGCCAACTACGACCATGACGGCACGACGCAGACCGAACAGGTCGGCGGCGTGTGGCGGCGCGCCTGCTAAATCGAGTGGTCCCGCTTTACCTGTGCTTTACCGCCAGTGGCGACGCTTTGCCGGTGAAGCCCAGCAGCCCTTCGGCCCGTGTACTGGCCGCGGCCACAGTATTCACCACCCTGCTCGCCACGGCGTGGAGCGCTTTACCGGCGCCCGCGGTCGCCCCCGCCGCCGGTGCCGCCGCCGGCGAAGTCACCGAGGCGCCCGATGAGGCCACCGCCTTCGCCGCAGCCAAGCGCACCGGCCAGCAGGTGGAGATCGCGGAGGAGCGCACGCAGACCTCGCGCCTGTTCGCCACCCCGCAGGGGACAATGATGCTTGAACAGCACGCGATGCCGGTTCGGGTAAAGAAAAACCATCAGTGGGTACCGATCGACACGACACTGGTCCGGACGGCGACCGGGACCGTGGCGCCCGCAGCGGTCACGGTCGACCTGGAGTTCTCCGGCGGGGGCAGCGGTCCGCTGGCCAGCATCGCTCGTGACGGCCGGGCACTGTCGATGTCGTGGCCGGGCACGCTTCCGGCCCCGGTGCTTGAGGGCGACACCGCCATCTACGGCGAAGTGCTTCCGGGCGTGGACCTGAGGGTCCGCGCCACCACGGACGGGTTCGCGCAGCTGCTCGTGGTCAAGGACCGCCGCGCGGCCGCGACGCTCCGCCGGATCACCTACGGCCTTGCGGCGAAAGGACTTTCGGTCCGCGCGGGCGCCGACGGGAGCACGACCGCGGTTGACGAGCAAGGCAACGTGCACTTCTCTTCCGGTACCCCCCTCATGTGGGACACGCAGCAGCAAGCGCAAGAGGCGGGCCTCGCCTCAGCCAGCGGCCCGGCCGGGCCGAACCAGAAAGCCATGGGGCTCGAGGTCGCGGCGGGGAGCCTGACCGTCATCCCCGATCCGGGGCTGATGGAATCCGGCAATTATCCGCTCTACCTCGACCCGTCCTACTCGGCCGCCGCGGCTGCCTGGACCTATGTGAACAAGCAGTCGCCCGGCACCTCCTACTGGACCACAAAGGAGTCCACGCGGGCCAAGGTGGGCAAGGTGTGGGGCGTGACCGACGGCCCGTACCGTTCAATCTTCCAGATGAACATGTCCCGGATCGCCAACTCGACGGTCAAGCGCGCGTGGTTCTACATCGTCATGGACCACTCGGCCGACTGCGCGCTGGGTCCGGTGGAGCTGTGGCACACCGCGGCGGTCAACCCGGCGACGGCGCTGACCTGGAACAGCACCAATACCACCTCGTTCTGGCTCAGAAATGTAATAACCGTGCAGGGCAGGGCGAACGAGGGCACGGCGTGTCCCGCGCCGGACGACCCGATGGAGTTCGAGAACGCCACCTTCAAAACCATCGTCCAGGACATCGCGACCCGAGGGCTGCCCACGGTCACGGTCGGGCTGCGCATCCCGGTGGGCGTGGAGACCAGCCAGTACCACTGGAAGTACTTCCACCCCAGCAGCGCCAGGGTCAACGTGGAATTCAACACCCGACCCGACGTGCCGTCCGGGCTGACGACGGTCCCCGCGACCGGGTGCGGCACAGCGACCGCCCCGACGGCGATCAACACCTCCACCCCGATGTTCTCGGCGGTACCGTCCGACCGCGACAGCCACAACCTCGTCACGGATCTGGAGATCCTGCAGGGCGAGACCGTCGTGGCATCGGTGCGCTCCGGCACCTCCGGCTCCGGCGCGGCGATCAGCTGGCCCCAGCTGACCTGGGGCATCCTGCCCGAGGACCAGCCCACCACGGTGTACAGCTACCGGGCCCGAAGTCACGACGTACCACCGGATCCGGTGGACACCCTGCCGGGCCTGTACACGCCACGGTGTTACTTCACCGTCGACCGCCTCGCGCCCGCGCCCGGCACGTTCGGCTCGACCGACTTCCCCGACGGAGTCGCGGTTAGAGCGGTCGGTGAGACCGGAACGGTAACCTTCACCAAGGCCGCGAGCGACACCGATGTGGCCGGATTCCGTTACGGCTTCAGCCGCGAGAGCATCACCCTGTTCGCCCCGGTCACGGCGAACGGCACGGCGACGGTGCCGATCACGTTGTGGCGCCGCGACCCCGGCGATCCGTCAAGCATCGCGCGCACCCTGTTCATGCGAGTCGTGGACCGGGCCGGCAACCAGAGCGGCACGATGGGCCCGTGGACTTTGAACGCCACCGACCGCGCCGTCACCGCGCCGCCCGTGCGCGGAGACACCAACGGTGACCGGCGCGCCGATGTCACCAGCCTTGTCGATCAGGGCAACGGCGGCACGGTGGCGTGGAACTTCGTCAGCACCGGCACGTCCGCCAGAGGCTACGTAGGCTGGGACGCCGGTGGCGCGGGCGGCTTCCCGTCCTACCGTGTGGTCAGCGCGGTCGCCGAGGTCGACGGCGACGGGCGCAGCGACGTTGTCGCCTTCCGGGAAGACCCGGACCGCACGATCAGCCTGTTCATCCTGCGCTCGGACGGGACCCGGTTCGACGCGGGTCTTGCCGCCTGGACCGGAACGACGTTCCGGTTGAGCCACATGAAGATTGTGCCCGGCGACTTCGACGGCGACGGCGACGACGACATCGCGGTGTTCCAGGGTTACCCTTCGCTGCAGACGAAACTGTTCGTGCTCTGGTCGAATGCCGGCACGTTCGGCGCGCCGGTGCAGTTCTGGGACGGCGGCCTCAACAACTGGGACGTGAGCCGTTCCCGTTACGCCACAGGTGACTTCGACGCCGACGGCGACGACGACATCGCCGGCTTCTACGGGTATGTGGGCAACCAGACCAAACTGTGGGTATGGTCGTCCAATCGCACCAGCTTCGCCGCACCGGCGATGCTGTGGGACAGCGGCGCGGGCGCCTTCGATATCGACCAGGCGACGTTCGCCAGCGGCAACCTCGACGGCGACACGGCCGGCCGCGACGAGATCGTAGCCAGATACAACGCGGGCGCCTCCACCACCCGCCTGGTCGGCTTCACCCCGGGCGCCCCGTGGACGCAGCGCGTCTGGTGGGACTCGGGTGCCGGTGCCCTCGACGCCGCCAAGTCCACGCTCGCCACGGGCGACTACAACGCCGACGGCAAAGCCGACGCCGCGATCCTGTACGACATCGGCGGCGGCGCCCGCAGGCTCTACACGTACGCGTCGAACGGAACGGCCTTCGCCGCCCCGCGCACCGACTGGGAGGGCAACGTCGGAGCCGCCGCGCCCACGCTGTTCGTGGAACCCGGACGCAAGTACAAGCTGCACCCCACGCACAGCGACAAGTGCGCCGAGATCGCGGGCAACGTCCTGACAGACGGTGCGGCGCTGCAACAATGGAGCTGCACGGCCGGCACGAACCAGCAGTACCTCGTCGAGCGGATCGGGGCGAGCCCGTACTTCCACCTGAAGGTCGTCCGGTCGAGCAAGTGTCTCGACGTGCTCAGCTGGAGCGTCGCGGAGAACGCGAAGGTCCAGCAGTGGACATGCGCCAATGTCGGTGCGTCGCAACCGAACCAGCAGTTCCGGCTGGACTACGTGGAAGGCGCGGGACTGGACGTGGTCGTACAGCCGGTCATCGTCCACAGTGGAAAGTGTCTGAACACGACGGGCGGCGGGACCGCCGACGGCGCAACCATCGTCCAGGTGACCTGTACATCAGCCGCCCACCAACGCTTCTTCCTCCGCCTGGAACCCTAGCGGGCTTGCCGGGCAGTCGCCCTCTGACGTCCTGAATTAGGGCGACTGCCCGGCCGGCCGGTTCCACTCTTGGCTCTGCTACGGCCTGCACAGCCATGCCTTCGACAAGCTCGGCCTGCGCACCAACGACCGCGGCCTGCTGGCCACGCTCGCCAAGCCCAGCAGGTCGCACAAAAGGCAAACGGCAACCGCGGCACGCACGACGGCACTCCCGAGGAGGTCACCTGGTTTCCGGCACTCCTCACGCGGCACGGCCACGAGCAGTGTGGCCCCACTGAGCCGGACTTCGACCGGTCGGCCACCGTTCGGCCGGTTCAACGCTCGGGTCGGCGCGCCTTGACGACGACCTTGCCGCCGGCCGCCCACACCTCAACGAGCACCTTGAAATCGTTGTAGCCGCGAAACGGCGTGCCGTCGGCGTAGACACCGGCCACTTCGGCGCGGCCGGGCCGTGCCGTCCCGAACCACATCGTCAAGCCGACAGAATCGTCGTCGATCTTATAGGCCATCATCGGGTACGACGTGATGCTCCAGGTGATCCGCCGGACGGCGCCTTCGGCCGAAGCGGAGAACGGGCAACCGACGGGCGCAAGCTCGGCACTTGCCGCGCAATCGTCGACGTACTTTCGCACGTGCGCCTCGATCTCGCTCCTGACCTCCGGCTTGACACCGAGACTCAGCTCGACCGGTCCGCCGTACAGGCCCCCTACGAAAGCGGCCACGGGCTTGGCCTCCAGCAGGGGATCCCCGGCGAGACCGACCTCGTACCATCCGGGTAAGAGCGCGGCATCGTCGATGCCGGGTCGCAGCGCCACGCCGTTGATGGCCACCGTCGACTTGAAGTGGCCCTTCACCTGGATGCGGGTCGTACCGTCGCAGGCCATCAGCCAGCGCCAGGACCGCCTGACCAGGGTGTGCGTCTGCCGGTGCGGCATACCGGCCAACCGGAAGGTGACCGTCGCCTGGTAGCGACCGCCCTGGGTGGTCACCTCGCCGATCTTCAAATCGGACGGTGGCTCGTACCCCTTGCCCTTCATGAACTCCTCCGGCCTGGGCAGCTCGGCTTGATCGCGAAGGGGATCGGGATCCCGCGGACCGGCGAGGAACTTGCGAGCGGTCACGCCGTCGCGGGCGGTCAACGCAGCATAGAAACTGCTGATGGCGTCCTGCGGCGGGAACAGTTCGCGATGCACAGGGTTGATCGCCAAAATCGCGCCAACAACCGCGAGGACCACACCGGCCGAGATGTAGAACCGCTTTCCCGGAGCACGGGTCCTGGCGCGAGGCCTGGTGGCGGCCAGTTCCTCCGGCGAGAGGACCGGCTCGTCCAACGACGTCCAATGTGGCAGGAGCGATCGGCTGCGAGAGCGCTCTCGTTCGGCCTCGGCCAGCTCAGCCGCTCGGGCGGCGAAGCGCTCGTGTGCCCGGCGGACCACAACGAGACCCGCATCCCGTGGCACAACAACCCCGGCCAGAGACTGCCAGCTTGCTTGTACCGTGATGAGCCCACCCGCCACAAAGGCGGCAAGCCCGTAAACGATCCATTCCAGCCCGATCGGCCTGGTGGCAACCTCGAAGCGGGCGATCGCGAGCACAAAGAGGCCCGCTCCGGTCGCAAGGATGGCCAGACCGACAGCGAGGGCTACGGCACGCCGAATCCTGCAACGAGCGCAGAACGGCCATCCCGCCGCCAGGACCGCCTGCCTCATGCGCGCCATCACGAGCCCGATGATCAGTCCGCCCAGTGCGCCGAATATTCCGAGGAGCAGGTACACCCACCACGGCGGGCGGGCACTCAAGGTGGCATTGACACGCACGGTCGCCGGTCGGCCGTGACGCGCGCAGACCTCCGGCATGACAGCGCCGCTCGACACCCACAAGGACGGGATTCCTACCCTTGCCTGTGCCATGGCTTCCCTCACCACCTTCTGTCAAGGGGCAAGGGACCGGATCTGCGGATCGGTGCTGGCGCGCGCCCGCTCGAGCGCCATCGCGAACCCGGCGGTGTCGGGTACCTCGGTGAGCAGTGTCAGGAGCGCACGAAAGCGCACCTGACGCAGCCGGTGGTCGGCGAGCAGGGCGTCGGCGACGAGCGAGACCGCCTCGCGCAGCGCGGCGGTCTCCAGCGAGCCGAACGCCTCACGGATGTCCTTGGCGTACTCCTGCGAGCCCAGCATGTCGGCGGCCAGCCGCGCGGCCGCGGGCGATCCGGAGCGCAGGTGCTCCCCCAGCCCGGCGCCCAAGCCTCCGCCGCGGCGGCGCAGCAGTTCGTTGCGCGTGACGTTGCGCCGCGACCATGCCCGGTCGTATGCCTGCCAGGCCTGGGCGGCCTGAGGGTCGGGCGGGCCGGGAACAGCCTGCGCTCCAATGTGGACATCTTCGTCTTCAACGTCGGCTTTGAGGGCACCGAAGTCATCGTCGAAGTCGTCGGCGGCCGAGTGGACCTCCGGATCCGGCGACCGCCTCGCCGCGCGTATCACGCGGCGCAGCAGCTGCCTCTCCTCCAGCGTCTCGAGCAGGTCCATCAACCCGTAGTAGGCGAGATATGCCTCGTCGCCCTCGGCCGGGCCGCTGACGACGTGGTCCACGAGTGCGGGCAGGGCCTCTGTCACCGCCGAGCGGTCGGCCGCGAGAACGACCGCCCGCACCTCGCCCTGCTCGGATCCGCCCTCGATCGCCAGCGGCAGCAGCACGGGCAGCAACCGGTGGACCGTCTCGAGCGGGCGGTGTACGGACAGGAACCCAAGCGCGGCAAACATTTCCGTGCCCGAGGCGAGCGCGCGGACCAGCGCCGGTTCGTAGTCGGTCGCCCGCAGGCGGCGGTCCGCTCGCTCGTACTCCTCGTCGGCGGCGAGATAGTCCCGCCACGCTCGTTTGTCACTCAACCTTTTGCCACCCGAGGTCCTTGAACTTGGCGATGAAGTCGTCCGGATCCCATCCTCCACGCGAGGGATAGAACGTCCGGTGTGACATTCTGCCAGGTCCCTGCGGGTCGTGGATGACCCGCATGCCGCGAGGCAGCTTCGTGCCGGCGGGCAGCTTCCAGAAGTGCTTGGCGCTGGAGTTGGCCTGTGCCTCGGCGAGGTCGCCGAAGGTCGAGGCGCCTTGCGGCTCGTCTGCCAGCATCTGGTTTTCCATCTTTCCGTCGCCGCCGGTCTTGTACTCCTTGTTGGCGCGCCAGGCGGGCTTGGGGCCCTTGGTATTTCCGCCTATGAAGACATCAACCTTTGTCGTTCGCGCTCCTCGCAAGAACCGGGCCGCCTTGCCTATCCCCGGTATCGCGCCGGCCAGCTCGAAGCCGGCGCCGACAAGGTCGCCCTTCATCGCCAGGATCGCCGCGTCGACGCCACTCATCACCGCCGAGGCGGCAAGGCATACCGCGCATCCAAGCATTCCGGCGACGCCGAGCCCTATCTTGACGACGTTCCAGATCTTGCCACCGGGTTTCGCGTTGCGCCCCACCCACTTTGCGGCCTGCCAGGTCTTCTTGGCGATCTTGCCGATTACCTTCTTGTGCGCGTTCCAGGTCTTCTTGGCCGCCGCCTTGACATGCTTGACCGCCTTCTTGACGGCCTTCGCCACCTTCTTGACGACCTTGATGACCTTCTTGATGTGCTTCTTGACCTTCTTGATGACCTTCTTGGTGACCTCCTTGGCCACCTGCTTGGCCTTCTGTATTCCCTTGTCAACCCAGGAGATCGTGTGGTGCACCACGGTCGTGACGGTGCTCACGACCGGTTGTATGACGGTCTTCACCACGCTCTTGAACGCGGTCACGATGCTGCCGAAGAACTTGCCGTCCGGATCGGCATACGTGGCCGGGTTGTTGTTGGCGTAGGCGTACCCGTTGCTCTGCTGCGGATCCTCGTGGTCGACGATGGTGTCGACCGAGAGGAAACGGCCGGTGGTCGGGTCGTACTCCCGGGCACCCAGATGTATCAGGCCCGTGGACTTGTCGACGTTGCCGCCGACAAAGCCTTTCTCTCCAGGCCAATTTGTGGGTACCCCACCCCGTGCCTCGCCATAGGGCGTGAACCTGCGCCGGTCCACCGCCTGCGTCACCGCGTCGATGGCCAGTTCCGGCGTGCCGTGGTGGTCGACGCCCAGCCAGGTGAACTTGCCGCCGGTGCCACCGGTGCGGACCGCGATGAGCTTGCTGTTGTGGCTGTAGTACCGCGTCCCGGTGATGGCGCCTGACTGGTCCACCCGCACCTCGGTCTCGCCGAGGTACAGGGTCGCGCCGGTCGGGTCGGTCCGCGCCATGCGGGTGCCGTCGGCGTCGTAGAGGTACTCGGTCACCTTGCCGTTCTCGGTGGCCTTGGCGACGTTGCCCTCGGCGTCCCACTCCAGCGTCTGGGTGACGCCGTTGCGCTTGCGCATCGTCGTGTTGCCGGTGGCGTCGTAGGCGTACTCGTTGAGCGTGGTGCCCGAAGGCCCGGTCGTGGAGACGGTGCGCAGCGTGTGCGGCTGCGCCGCCCTTGCCGCCGGGTAGGTGTAGGTGCTTGTGGTCGCCTGCCCGGTGGGGGCCGTGCGGGTTTCGCCGGTCCGGTTGCCGGTCGGATCGAACGTCCACGCGTGCCAGTACGGGGCCGGCCCGCCCAGGCCCGCGGCGGTCGGTGCCGCCACGCAGTCACCCGAGGCGGGGGTCCACGCTTGCGTGGTCCGGCGCAGGTAGTCCTGCCGGTAGCACTGCGTCTCCGCGGCCACCCCGCTCGCCGGATCAGGCGTGTCGGCGATCTTCAGGACGTTGCCTGCGGCGTCGTAGCCGAAGCTGACGTTGCTGACCAGCTGGGCCAGGGTCTCCCGCTTGATCTGCACGCTGGACAGGCGCCGCGTCCCGTACTCGTAGTCG
>DASUXL010000181.1:0-3357 GCA_036377915.1 Candidatus Limnocylindrales bacterium | reverse complement strand
GCATCGACACGATCCACCTGCCGGACGCCGGCGAGGAGGTCGCCGTCCGCGGCTGGATCCGGTCCTTCGCCGACACCGACGAGCCGATCTACGTCGGCATCTACACCACGTACCGGTACGAGGGCCGCGGCTACGTCAGCGTGGGGTTCCCGTTGCCACAGGCCAACTTCACGGCCACGCTGGCGCCCTATCCGCGGCTGGGCGGCGGGATCGTGCTCACCAGCCGCAGCGGTTTCGACCAGCCGGGCCACTATCTGACGTTCGTCGATCCCGAGACCAGGGATCTGACGGCGTTGGCGGTGCACGGCTTCGGCGAGCGACTGGAGGTCTATGTGGAGGGTGGGGAGCTACGGGCCGAACATGCCTTCTGGCTGTTCGGGATTCCGTTCCTCACCCTCCACTATCGCCTGCACAGGGCCTGACGGCCCGCGGCGGGCCTTCAGGCCTGCGGCCGGTAGTTCATGTAGACCACGCCGCTGTCGTACGGCTCGCAGACCGCCAGCGACAGTTTGCTCGTCACGCCTTCCGGGTAGACCCGCGGGCCCGAGCCGCGGGTAAGCGGGTAGACGATCAGGTGCAGGTCGTCGACGAGCCCGTCCGCGAGCATCGCCCGGACGAGCGTGCCACTTCCGCTGACGTGAACGTGTACAGCGCCCATCTACTACCTCCTGTTTCTTGGAGACCACAGCCTCGCATGATCCGGAAGGGGGCGGATGGGGGGATCAGGGTTGCCCCGCGGCGATATCACCGCAGCGCGCCCGACGGCACGACGGCCGTCAGGCGATGGTGGCAGGTACTGGATTCGAACCAGTGAAGCTTTCGCGACGGTTTTACAGACCGCTCCCTTTGGCCGCTCGGGCAACCTGCCTAGCTGCGAAAACGCGGCGAACAGACCAAGTTGATCCTGGTTCTGTCCGCCATGTGTCCGTGAGCCCGGGCCATCGTACACCACTCCGGTCAGAGACCGTTGGGGCAGGTGAATGAGTCGCCTTTGTCGATGTAGCGCTCCAAGATCGACTGGCTCGCCGGTGAGAGCTGGACTCGCTGGGACCTGGTGGGACAGCTGGGACCACTCCAACGTGCGAGCACCCCCGGTCGACCGCGGGTGCAACCCGCTCAAGGGGTTTGAGAGTCGACCCTACGGACTGCTGGCACACGCGTCGGCGACATCCTGGCTGCCAAGATTCTCTCGCGGGCAGGTGCCGTCAGCGGTTTCCGCTCGGCCGGGATCCGCAGACACAGGTCGCGGCCAGCCGGATGATCGCGTCGGTCGGCTCGACGATCACCGGGTCGGGGCGGTCCTCGACCCGGACCTCGCCGGGGGCAGTCATGACAGCAACACGCATAAGCTTCAGCCTTCCCTGCAATTGATGACAGTTATCGATGCTTGGGACCCAGCCGGAAAGCTCAGGCGCCGGTGGCGGCGGCCAGCTCGATCCGGACCGCAAACCCGCTGCCCGCCTCCGCGAGGTGGTCCAGCCCGCTGTCGATGACGCCGAGGCGGACCAGGCTCGGGTCGGGCACCGTCTGGCCGAGGTCGTCGTAGTAGACCGCGATCGCCGCCGTCGGCGGCCACAGGTAGACCTCCCCCCGGGCGGGATCGTAGACCGTCGCGGCGGCCTCGACCGGCAGCGGACGCGGCAGCCGTCCGGACTTTGCCTGCCCCCAGGCATCGGTCAGCCGCACGGTCAGCGGCAGCATCGCGGCGAACTGCCGCGCCTGCGGGATATCGGCCAAGGTCGCGGTGGCGGCACGGTCCCCGACCCGCAACACCACCCGCACGCCCGCCGCGGCGCCGGGAGTGACCGACGGCGCAGCGACAGCAGAGACACCAGTGGCGGTGTTGTCGTTGGTGGTGATGCCACTGCGCACCCAGCCACCGGTCAGCACGGCCGCCAGCGCGACGGCCAGCGCCGCACCGGCCGCGCGGCGGGTCCACCAGGTGACGGTCGCGGTCATGCATCCAGCACACCCGCCCGGTCCGACCCGAACAAGTCACTGACGATGGGTGTACTCCCAGTACATCGCACGTTCCCCCCGTGGGTCGTACCGTCGAAGCTGTGAACAACCGAGTCGAGGTGCGCGAGTTCCTCACCTCCCGCCGTGCCAGGATCACTCCGCAGCGGGCCGGGCTGCCTGCCGCCGGGCAGCGCCGGGTCCCCGGGTTGCGGCGCAGCGAGGTCGCCGCCCTGGCCGGCATGAGCGTGGAATACTACGCCAAGCTCGAACGCGGCTCCCTCGCCGGAGTTTCGGCCGGCGTGCTCGACGCGATCGCCCGCGCCCTGCAACTCGATGACGCCGAACGCGCCCACCTGCTGCGCCTGGCCCACGAGGCCGACGGCAGCAATGCGATCCTGCGTACCCGTCGCCGCCCCAACCAGTGGAGGGTCCGGCCCAGCCTGCAATGGTCGTTGGGCGCCATCACCACCGCCCCGGCCATCGTCGGCAACAACCGGCTCGACCTGCTCGCCGCCAACCACCTCGGCCGGGCCCTGTACAGCGACCTCTACGCCGACCCCACCAGCCCGCCGAATTTCGCCCGGTTCACCTTCCTCGACAACGCAGCCCGCCGCTTCTACCCCGACTGGGACCTCGCCGCCGACATGACCGTCGCCAACCTACGCACCGCCGCCGGCAAAGACCCGCACGACAAGGGCCTGCACGACCTGGTCGGTGAACTGTCCACCCGCAGCGACGAGTTCCGCCGCCGCTGGGGCGCCCACAACGTCCGCACTCACGGCACCGGCGCCAAACACTTCCACCACCACATCGTCGGCGACCTCACCCTCGCCTACGAAAGCATGGACCTACGCGCCGAACCCGACCTCACTCTGACCCTCTACGCCGCCGAACCCGGCTCCCCGACCGAAGACGCCCTACACCTGCTCGCTTCCTGGGCCGCCACACAGGAAACCAGCACCACCGGACCGAAGCTCTCCACCGAGTAGACCCCAGCGGGGCTTCGGGGCCGAGAAGAACGCAATCCAATGAGCGGAGGTTGGCCGGGCTGCTGCGCCAGCACGAGATCCTCGGCGGGGCAATCGCCGGTGGCGTTTAGGAACACGTCCGTGGCGATCCGCCGGCCGATCATCTCCATCGCAGTCGGGTCGACGAACCGACCACGGCCATCCGCGACGGCGGCCAGCGACTCTGCTACCACGTCGGCCGGGTCATTCGCACGGGTGTGCCGTTAAAAACGACAACCGCTCTGCCCGCGAGCACTTGACAAAGAGAGGTGCCGTTCGGATGACAGACCCCGCTGCGGCTGCCCTGCGCTCAGTAGCTTCGAAATGAGCGGACCACGGACTGTCCCGCTACCGTGGCGGATCTGATGGCTGGGGGCGCCGGTATAGCGTC
>DASUXL010000180.1:0-23606 GCA_036377915.1 Candidatus Limnocylindrales bacterium | reverse complement strand
GCGGGCGATGCTCGCCCAGCACGCCCGGCGGACCCGGCTGAAGAACTCGGAGAAGGGCCAGCCGCTGGCCGAGGTCGTCGACAGCCGGCTCGGTCAGCACGGCATCGACACCGAGAAGATCTCCTGGGATGCGTACCGGCGCGAGGACGGCACCTGGCGCATCGTCGCCACGTGGCCGTCGGGCAAGGCGACAGCGCAGGCGGTGTGGGAGCTTGACCGCAACCGCCAGGCCGTCGCGCCGCACGACGACATGGCGCAATACCTGTGCGCCGAGCGCCCCACGGCGATCCTGGGCCAGGACCCGACGGCGGGCCAGGGCCCGGTGGAGCGGCGCAGTGGCCGCGACATCGGCGGGCACGGACTGCCGAGCGGTGCCGAGCCGTCGCGCCGGCCGAGCCGGGATCCGATCCGGGCCGGCCGCGATGCGCTGATCGCCGCGATGGACCGGCCGCTGGGCGCGGGCCCGGGGCGTGGCCTCGACACGCCGACCGACACACCCCGCACCCGGCCGTCCCACGCCGCCTCGGCCGGCGGTTCCGGCAGCGCTTTCGACGCCGACCCGGACGCGCCCAAAGAGGTCCCCGCGGTGCCGTCGCTGGCTGTGCTGCGGCCGCGCCGGCAGGCTCAGGCCGAGCAGGGTGCGCAGGCCGACAAGCCGCGCAAGCGCCTCCCGAGCTGGGACGATGTGCTCTTCGGGGGAGCGCCCGCCGCCCGCGAGAGTTGAACCCGCTAGCCCTGCAGGTCAAGGCTTCCCGGGCGCTTCCGGCGGAGCACGTCAAAGATGTCGATGGCTGGCGGCTGCGCTACTCCCCCGGCTGTTCGTGGTGGGTGTCGACGGTGCAGCCGCACGGCGACACCGATCCGGCGGGCTTTGAGCGCGCCGTGGCGGCGGTTGAGGCTTTCTACGCGGGTTTTGGAGCTGTCGCGCGGTTTCAGCTTGGCCCGGGGGCGCTTGACGACTTCCTGAAGCTTCGTGGGTACCCCCAAAAATGCTTGATGTCTTTGCAAATCGCACCGGCAGAGGTTGTCGCGCAACGGGCGCCGGCGGGCGGGTTCGGGCTGCGGGTGTGGGATCGACCGGATCGCGCCTGGTTCGAGACAGGGATTGAGGTTCATGGCGGCGGCGTCGACCCGCGCGCGGAATGGGCGCTGCTGCAACGCGTGCGGGAGCCCAGCTGCTACGCCGGTGTGCTGGTCGGTGGGCGGGTCGTCGCGGTGGGCCGGGCGGTCGCCGACACCGGCTGGGCGGGCGTGTTCGGTATGGCAACGCTTCCCGAGGCGCGCGGCCGGGGCGCGGCCCGCGCCGTGCTTGGCGCGCTTGCCGATTGGGCGCGCCGGCGGGGTGCCGGCAGCATGTATCTCCAGGTGGAGCGGGACAACGACGCGGCCCTGCGGCTCTACGGCGGTGCCGGGTTCACGCAACTGTGCGGGTACCACTACCGCGTCGCCGGATAGGGTGACGATATGGAGTTTACGACCTTGGGCCGGACCGGCCTGACCGTCAGCCGCCTTTGCTTGGGCACCATGAACTTCGGCCCGAAAACGTCCGAAGAGGACAGTTATCGGATCATGGATCGCGGGCTCGATCATGGCATCAACTTTTTCGACACGGCCAACACCTACGGCTGGAAACTTGGCGAAGGCATCACCGAGCAGATCGTCGGCCGGTGGTTCGCCCAGGGCGGGGGCCGGCGGGACAAGGTCGTGCTGGCGACGAAGGTCTATGGCCGCATGGGCGAGTGGCCCAACGAGCGGGGCCTGTCCGCCCGCCACATCATCAAGTCTTGCGAAGATTCGTTGCGGCGCTTGCAAACCGACTGGATCGACCTGTACCAGATGCACCACATCGACCGCGGCACCCCGTGGGAGGAGATCTGGCAGGCGATGGAGATCCTCGTCAACTCCGGCAAGGTGCGCTACGTAGGATCGTCCAATTTCGCCGGTTGGCATCTGGCCGCGGCGCAGGAGTCGGCGCGCGCCCGCCACTTCCTCGGGCTGGTGTCGGAGCAGTGCCTCTACAACCTGCTCATCAGGTTTGTCGAGCTTGAGGTTGTCCCGGCCGCGCAGCACTACGGCATCGGCATCATCCCTTGGTCACCGCTGCACGGCGGCCTGCTCAGCGGCGCGCTCAAGCGGATCCAGGAAGGCACCGCGGCCCGTGCCGTCGAGGCCGGTGGCCGCTCGTCCGACGGGCTGGCGCAGCACCGCGCGACCATCGAAGCGTACGAGAAGCTGTGCGAGTCAATGGATGAGGACCCGGCCAAGGTCGCGCTCGCCTGGCTGCTCTCGCGTCCGGGCGTGACCGCCCCGATCGTGGGCCCGCGCACGGTCGAGCAGATCGACGGCGCGCTAGGCGCTTTCGACGTCGTGCTCGGCGACGAAACCCTCGAACGCCTCGACGAACTCTTCCCGCCGGTAGGCAAGGGCGGCCCCGCGCCGGAGGCTTTCGCCTGGTAAAGGACTCTTCGATTGTCGCTTGAGCCGCGGCTGGAACGGTTGCGGCCATGACGACCAAGACGCGCATTGCCATCTCCTGCGCCCTGCAGAACACCGGTCAGGCGACCCGGTCGCTGGAGCTGGCCAAGGGGATCCAGGAGGGCACTCCGGCGGGGCACGAGGCGGCTATCACCTTCCTGTCCCATGGAAGCTGGTTCGAGCCATACATTCGCGAGGCCGGTTTCGACATCATCCGGGTCCAGCCCGAGGTGGAAGGCCGCTGCACCGACGAGGACATGAAGTTCGACCCACCCGAGCTGATCGGCTCGGTGGACTGGGCGAGCGCGTTCATCGCCGGGCAGCGGCAGGCCATCCGCGAGATCCAACCCGACCTGGTGATCCACGGCTTCTGGCAGGTGGGCAACATCGCCGCGCGGATGGAAGGGATCCCGACGATCGCCTTCCTGCCGGTACCGCCCTCGCTGGTGGTCGAAAGCCTGCACAGGTCGCGGCTGGGCCTGGTGACACAGCACAATCTGACGCAGGCCATCATCGACGCGGGCTGGGAGGGTGAGCCGCCCACCACCATCTACGACCAGTGCGCCGCCGACCTGACCATCATCAACGACATCCCGAACTTCTACACCGGATCCGCTCTGCCGCCGGACGTGGCGATCACCGGGCCGCTGTTCACCAACGGCACCTACGGCACGGCGATGGACCGGCGCCTGCTGTCGATCCTCACCAGCGACGACGGCCGTCCCAAGATCCTGCTGACGATGGGCAGCTCCGGCACGAAGCAGGCGATGCTGGAGGCGGCCCGGGCGATCGCGACCGCCGCCTCGCACAACTGGAACGCCATCATCCTGGCATCGCCCGCGATCTGCCGGATCGACGAAATCCAGCAGATCGTCGCCGACAACCCGGCGATCTTCGTGACGGACCGGTTCATTCCGGCACTGCCCATCGCGGAACTCGTCGACTGCGTCGTCACGCACGGCGGGCAGGCGACGATCCAGACGGCGCTGGCCGGCGGTACCCCCATAGTCGGGGTGGCGATGCAGATGGAACAGCAGATCAACCTGGAGCACATCGCCAACGCCGGCGCGGGCATCCGCATCGCCTCGGACCAGTGGCGGGCCGCCACCATCCAGGAAGCGATCCGCACCATCATCGGCGACCCCAGCTACCAGCTGCGGGCGCAGGAGATCGCGCACGCGATCCACACCGGCTCCGGGCGGCGCCATGCCGCGGAAACCATTTGGGGGTACATCGAGCGGGGCTTGACGATCCAGACGGCGAGCGATTCCGGTATCAGCGGGGAATTTCCACTTTAGACAGTCGATGATAGGACGGGTGGGGACCGAGCTCGCTGCGCACCAGCACCACCTCGCGCGGCGGCCACGCCGGTCCCTCGTAGTCGCGCAGCAGCGTGAGCGCCTCGGCCAGCTGGGCCGGGGTGGTCCGCCGTGCCAGCGTCAGGTGCGGCCGGAACTTCTTGTCGTCGGGCGGTACCCGCTTGGCCCGCAGGGATCTGCGGATCGAGCGGGTCAGCCGCGTGAGCGCGGCGATGTCGCCATGGACGCCGGCCCACAGCACGTTGCCGAACTTGCCACCGCCCCGGATCTCAAGCGCCCCAACGGGATTCAGCTCTGCCGCGGCGAGTGCGGCGGTGGCCGGCGCCGGGTCGGGCACGTCGCCGAGGAAGGCGAGGGTCAGGTGCCAGCGCTCCGGACCGGACAATCGCACGTCCAATGTGTACAGGCTGTCGGTGAGGTGGGCGATCGCCTCCGGCGGCGGGAACACCGCGACAAACAAGCGCATCAACAGCCTGTCATTAGGTGCATCACACTGTGCGTCACTCGGTGCTGAGGGTGAGTCCCGCGGCGATCAGCGCACCCTCGACCCGCAGCCGCTCGATCTCGCGGTCAAGCCCGGTCAGCTCGTCGAGGTGATGCGGCACCCCCAGGCACAGGCACGCCGCGATCAGCGCGTCGTCATAGCGCACGTCTGCCCGCGGCAAATCGCGCAGCTGCGCCACAACCTCCTCGAACGGCACGAGCGCCTGACCCGCCTGCGCCGGAGCCGGAAGCCACGCGGGCGCGATGCCCACCGCGTTGAGCCGCTGCGCCGCAAAGGACACAACGGTCTGACCCGCCGAACTCAACGCCTCGGACGCCACGCGCGCCGCGGCGATCCACGGCGGGCCGGCGGGCGGTGCCGGAGCGAGCGCGCGCTCCAACTGGTCAAGGGCCCGCTGCTCCTGCCAGGAACTGCGCACCTGCTCGGCCCGCTGCTTGACCGAGGAGACAACCTCGTCGGCGCAGATGATGGCGGCTATGGCCGCGGGCATGCCGACGAGCGCGATCACGCCAAGCGTGAGTGGAATAGCGCTGTCCGTCGCCACGGTGTCACCCTACTGCGTCGGGGCCCGCGACGGCTGCCGCATTTGGGCCACGATCGGTGAGAGCCGCCCCTCATCCCGTCGCCGCCTTGAGAAACTTGTGCAGCTGGACGGATGCGGCCTCATCTCCGGCGACGCTCACCGGCCCATCCCAACGGCGCCACAACCAGCGCAGCATCGTCTCCGGATCGGCGCTCAGCTCAGCCGATGCCGGGGCGTCGCCATCGGGCACCGCTGTCACGATGCCGCTGGGCTCCCAGCCCACACCCACCACCGCCTGCCGCCGGCGCGGACACCAACCGACCCGCCCGCGCCGCCCTCGGCCACCCCGGCGAACTTGCCCCACTTGACGCTGGGCCACGCCAGAAACAGCTGGAGCAGCTCATCTATCCCGTCTAGGGCAAGGTCGCCGGGCACCGGCTCGGAGGCCACGCCCGCGCCCAGCTCGGCGTCGATGCGGTGGATGACCGTCTCATGTGCCATGCGCCGCACCCAGAACCCGACGGTCTGATCCTCGTCATGCCAGGTCACCGCCTCCTGCGTGGCCGGCCGCGCGGCGAACTCGGCCCGCAGCGCGAGATAGCCCCGCTCCAGCATCTCGACCTCGGTCTCGCCGGTCGGTGCCGGCGGCCACGGGTCGGGCCAGCCGTGGTGCCGCATCATCTCCACCTTGTGCAGGTACACATGCGCCACATGGGACACCAGATCCGCCACCGTCCACTCAGGGCAGGACGGCACACGAGCGGTCAGGTCGCCGCCGCCGGCGAGATCGCGCAGCCGTAGGTAGTTTGCCGCCAGGCCTTGCTTGAGGCTCTCCGTCTCCATGGAAGTCTCCATGGAGACAGACCCGACCACGGAGGTATGACACTGCTTCCTCTCACCTTGGTACGGCGGCCTCCGCGGTCTCGACCGAGATGCGCGGCCACGGCCGCACCTGCACCGACAGCCGCTCGCCCGCGTGGCGAAGCTGCCAGGCAAGCGCACCGAGCGCGGCCGCGAGCGAGATGGCGCCGCCGAGCCAGATGCTTGTCTGCACACCGAAGTGCTCGGCCACAAAACTCATCACCATCGATCCGATGGGCATGGTACCCATAAAGATCAAAACGTAGAGCGCCATGACCCGGCCGCGATAGGGTGCGTCGGTGCCCAGCTGCACGCGCTGGTTCGCCGCCTGACCAAGGAAGATCATGCTGAACCCCATCGGGACAAGCATCAAAAGCACGAGCCAAACCGAGTTGGCCAGCCCGACCACCACCGAGATCAGGCCGAAGGCGATCGCCGCCCCGAGGAAGAGATAGACCGACGGCCGGCTGCGCCGCCACGTCCCGGCCAGGGCTCCGCTGAGCGCGCCGACCGCCACCGCCGTGTTGAACAGCCCGAACGTCGCGGCACCGGTGTTGAAGACCGTCTTGGCGAGCAGCGCCAGGTAGAGCTGGGAGTTGTAGCCGAACGTGGCGATCACCGCGATGGTGACCATGGGCAGCAGCAGGTCGTGCCGGTGCCGCACGTAGCGAAGGCCGTCCATGACCTTGGTTTCGGCCCGCTCCTCCGCCGTGGGCAGGGGTGCGCGATGCAGGTCCGCGGGGTTCATGCGCCACTGCATGATCACGGGGGCGATGGCGACGACCGTGCTGAGCAGGAAGATGGGTCCGGTGCCCCAGGCCGCGATGCCGACACCGGCAAGCGCCGGGCCGAGGATGCGCGAGCTCTGGAAGGTCGCCGCCGACAGCGACAAAGCGTTGGGCAGCAACGTTCTGCCGACCAGTTCGGAGACGAAGGACTGCCGCACCGGGGTTTCGATTGCCTGCGCCACACCGAGCAGGCCCGCGAACACCATGATCATCCACAGCTGGATTGTGCCGGTGGCGACGAGAATCGCCTGCGCGACCGCCAGCACCGCCCACGCGCTGTTGGAGATCATCAATAGCTTGCGCTTGTCGAACCGGTCGGCAAGCGAACCGGCATAGAGCGTCAGCACCATGACGGGAACGAACTGAAGCGCCGTAACCACACCCAGCGCCATCGCCGAGTCGTTCGATAGCTCCAGGACCAGCCAGTCCTGGGCGATGTACATCATCCAGACGCCGATGAGCTTGATGAGCTGGCCACCGGCGAAGAGTCGATAGTTGCGGACCGTCAGGGATACGAACGTCGTGGTTAATCGCGCCCGCACTGAGAATGCGCCTCCAAAAGCAAGCTAGCTGCCCCGAGCCAGCCGCTCCAAAATGGAGGCTGCCCGGGCGACCGTGTCGCGTTCCTCGGGCGTCAGGTCCGCCAGCTTCGACGAAAGCCATTCATCGCGAGCCTTCTGGTAGGACTCGACCACATCCTGCCCCTCCGAGGTGGGTGCCAGCAGAACCTGCCGCCCATCGGTGGGGTGGGGTGTGCGTCCGACCAGGCCGCGCTCCTCCAGCTTCGCCACGATCTTGGTCATCGTGGGTGGCTGGACCCGTTCCGCATCCGACAGCTCCCGGGGGGTGAGAGCGCCGCCGAGGTGCAGGCTGGTGAGCGCGGACAGTTGAGTCATGGTGAGATCGCCGACGGGGCGTTCCTGACGCAAGCGTCTATTGAGCCGGGTGATGGCGTCGCGTAAGCGCACCGTCAACTGTTCAGGCGTCACACTCATCGCCATCACCTGCTCCGTCACGATCCTTAGTCTAGCTAATTAGCTTTGCTAAATTCCAGGTCAGCCCAGCATGATCTCGGTCACGCCGCGCAAAAAGTACAGCATGAACAGCACGGCGACGCCCCACATCAAAGGGTGTACCTCGCGTGCCTTTCCGCGCACCAGCTTGATCAACGTGTAGGTGATCACGCCGGCCCCGATCCCGTTCGAGATCGAGTAAGTGAACGGCATCAGAACGATCGTGAGGAACGCCGGGATGGCGATCTCGTAATCGGTCCAGTCGATGTTACGTATGTTCATCAACATCAGAAAGCCGACCACGACGAGCGCGGTCGAAGCCGCCTCGAACGGCACCACGGTCACCAGCGGCGCCAGGAACATCGCCAGCAGGAACAGCCCACCCGTGATCAGATTGGAGAAGCCGGTCCGCGCACCCTCGGCCACACCGGCCGCGCTCTCGATGTACGACGTGTTGCTCGACGTGCTCGCCGCACCACCGGCCGCCGCCGCCACCGAGTCCACGAAAAGGATCTCGCGGGTGCGGGGCACCGAGCCGTCCTCGTTGACCAGGCCACCCTCCTGCCCGACCGCGACCATCGTCCCCATCGTGTCGAAGAAGTCCGTGATCAGAAGAGTGAACACGAACATGGCACAAACCAGGGGCCCCGCCGTCTTCCACGACCCCAGAAGGTCAAACTGCCCGATCAGAGAAAGATCAGGAACAGCAAACCATTTTGTGGGTACCGTCGGGACGTTGAGGTTCCAGCCCTTGTCCCCGCTGCCCAACTTGGCGATCGCCTCCACGATGATGGCAAGCACGGTCGTGACGCCGATACCGATCAGGATGGCGCCCTTGGTCTTTCGCACCACGAGCACGATCGTGAACAGCAGGCCCACCACGAAGACCAACCCCGGCCAGGTGACAATCTTCCCGCCGATGCCGAGCCCGACCGGCGGCCCACCCGGCGCACCGGCCTGGACAAAGCCGGCGTCCACAAAGCCGATGAGCGCGAGGAACAGTCCGATCCCGACACCGATGGCGGTCTTGAGCTGAGTCGGGACCGAGTGGAAAATCGCGGTCCGCAGCCCGGTCAGGACCAGCACGGCGATGATCAGGCCCTCGATCACGACCAGTCCCATCGCGTCCGCCCACGTCATCTTGGGCGCGATCTCGAAGGCGACGAGGGCGTTGACGCCCAGACCGGCCGCGAGCGCGAGCGGGAAGCGGCCGACAACCCCCATCAGGATCGTCATCAAGCCCGCCACCAGGGCCGTGGCCGCGGCGATGAGCGCGATGCCGTTCACGCCGCCCAGCTCCGCGCCGGTACCGTCCTTCGCGCTGTGCAAAATCAAGGGGTTGAGCACCACGATGTACGCCATCGTGAAGAACGTGGCCAGGCCACCTCGCACCTCGCGGGACATCGTCGAACCGCGAGCCGAGATCTCGAAGAACTGGTCGAGACGGGTCATGCTGTGATTCTTGCGCGTGCGAAGCAACGCGCTGTGACTCGCCCCGGAGGTGGCGCCTGTGCATGATCATTTTGCAACCAAAGTGCACGCTTGCAAAATGATCATGCCCAAGCGCCACCGACGAGCCACGGCAGCATGCCAGATGCAACAATGGGTTACGTGACCAGGACCGCCGCCCGCGCCGCCGCCGCCAAACTCGACACGGTGTGCGCCGCCGCCATCACCACCGCCCGCGACGCGATCACCGAAGATCCGGAGCATGTGGGCGAGCACATCTCGGTGATGGCCGAGGGCGACCGCGTGGTCACCCACTATTTCGAGTGTCTGCTCCCCGGTTACAGGGGCTGGCGCTGGGCGGTGACCCTGACCCGGATTCCGCGCAGCAAGAACGTGACGGTCTGCGACACCGTGCTGCTGCCCGGCCCCGAGGCGCTGCTCGCGCCGGGCTGGGTGCCGTGGCACGAGCGGCTGCACCCGGGCGACCTGGGCGTCGGCGACCTGCTGCCCACCCCGGCCGAGGACGACCGGCTCACCCCGGGCTACATGCTCTCCGGCGACCCGGCCATCGACGACGTTGCGTGGGAGCTGGGCCTGGGCCGGCCACGGGTGCTCTCCCCGCTGGGCCGCGGCGAGACCGCGGATCGCTGGTACGAAGGCGATCACGGCCCGGACGCGCCCATCTCGACCGCCGCGCCCCGGGCCGCCCGCTGCGCGTCATGCGGCTTCTATGTGCAGCTCTCCGGATCGCTGGGGCGCCTGTTCGGGGTGTGCGCCAACGTGTATACACCCGACGACGGCAAGGTCGTCTCGCGTGACCACGGCTGCGGCGGGCACTCCGAGATCCTGATTGAGGAGACGGCGATCCCGGCCCCGCCGACCATCTACGACGACAGCGAAGTCGACAGCATCTGAGCCGCATTCCGCCAGCGCGCCACTAGCGCGCGTTGCTTTGCGCGCGGCACTCACTCACGCGCGTTGCTTTGCTCTCGCGATATGCGTAGCCGCTTTCGTCAGCGCGGCCAAGGCATCAGCGATCTGCCAGGCGTCGCGGTCGCGCGGGCCGATGATGTTCGAGACGGTCCGGAACTCGGCGAAGGGGACCGCGGCCTGCTGCGCCGCAACGGCGACACCGTAGCCCTCCATGCCCTCGGCGATCGCGTGCGGATACTTCTCGATCATCCAGGCGGTGCGCTCGCTCGTGCCCGTGACCGTATTGACCGTGAGGATGTCGCCGACCGTCGCGTCGGGCAGGGCGATGCGCAGTTCGGTCAACAGTCGCTGATCCACCGGGATGGTGGCCGAGTCCCCGAACCCGAGCTGGTCGAGGCTGATGAAGCCGCTGGGTGATTCGGCGCCCAGGTCGGCGGCGATGCTTCGGTGGGCCAGCACCATCCCGCCCAGCGGCTGGGCGAACCCGCCCCCGATCCCGAAGTTGATCACGCCGGTGTAGCGGCCGTCGGCGAGCGTCAGCAGGCGTGCCGTGCCCGCGGCCGCTGCCGCCATGCCCACGCCCACGGGCGCCACCGTGATCCCGCTCTCCGGTTCCAGGCCCTTGCGAACCGCCTCAGCCTCGGCCGGTACCGCGGTCACGATCAGCAAACTCATAGCCTCAATGATCCCGCAATTTGCCTGGCAATCCCGCGAGGGTGGGCACCCTCACCCAACGATTGCCAGGCAAACCGGCGCTCGGGGGCACGTTCCCACGACGATTGCCAGGCAAATTGGCGGATCATGGGTGGGGCGTGTCGTCCAGGGAGGACGGGCGGTATACGGCGTAGCCGTCGGGTGGCCCCGGTTTCTGCCTGGGCTGCGCGGGCAGCTTCGGCCGCGCGGGCGGGCCGGGTACCCGGAAGGCAAGCACCAGCGCGATGGTGAGCAGGATCGCACAGAGCCACAGCGGGAAGGCCGGCGTGAGCAGCCCCACCAGCAGGCCGGCGCCGCCGGTCAAGATGCCCAGCAGCAGCCCGGCGGCGGTGGCCCGGCCCAGCGACGCACCGGCGTTGCGGGCAAGCGTGACCTGCTGCGCCACGGCGACCGCGAAGAAAACGGTCAGCAAGATCGGCTGTTCCACCCCGAGCGCCGCGATCAGGCAAACCACCAGCTGCAAGCCGATTAATGCACCGATCACCGGGCGGGTACCGCGCCAGATCCCGATCGCGGTGAGCAGCGCCAGCAACGGCAGGCACAGCAGCCAGTCCCGTACGGCCGGAGCGGGCTGCGCCACGATCAGCACGGCGAACAGGGTCAGGTGCGCCGCGACGGTCACGAAATGCAGGTCAAGCAGGCGGGTCAGTTGCGGGTTGGCGGCCACACCGAGCGCACGCTGCCGGTATGCCTGCCGGGCCAGCCAGCGCAGCGCCCCGAGCAGGCCCTGGATCGCGTTGAGCACGACACGGATGACGCGAGCAACAACCGGCATGAGAGCATCTTGCCGTGTCCAAGCAGCAGCCGCTCGATCCGCCGATGGTTCCTTTCGCCGTGGCCGGGATCGTCGCCTTCGCCCTCGCCGGACTGGGGGTGTGGATTTTCGACGGGCCGCGTGGCTGGGTCGAGGTCTGCGTGGCCGGTTTCGCTTGGGGCTTTGTAGGGTTGGCCGCGATGATCCCGCATGACCGGCGCCGCAGGGCAAAAAGACAATGAAGATCGCCTTTTCGCCGTGTCCCAACGACACCTTCATTTTCCACGCGCTGACGCACGGGCTGGTCGACGGTGCGCCCGAGTTCGAGGTGACCTTCGCCGACATCGACGTGACGAACACGGCGGCGCTCGACGGCAGGTGGGACATAGTGAAGGTGAGCTATGCGGCGCTGCCCTGGCTGCTCGACAAGTACCAGCTTCTGCCGTGCGGTGGCGCACTCGGGCGCGGCTGCGGTCCCCTGCTGGTTTCCAAGCCGGGCAGCCAAATCCGCACGGTGGCGGTCCCGGGCGATAGAACCACGGCCTATCTACTTTTCCGGCTGTGGAGCCCGGAAGGGTACCAAATAGAGGTTGTGCCCTTTAACGAGATCATGCCAGGTGTGGCCGCCGGGCGTTGGGACGCCGGCCTGGTGATCCACGAAGCGCGCTTCACCTACCAGCGTCACGGCCTGACCCAGCTGGTGGATCTTGGCGACTGGTGGGAGCGGGAGACCGGGCTGCCGATCCCGCTCGGCGCGATCCTTGCCAAACCGGAGATCGCCGAGGCCGCGACCGGCTGGATCCGCTCCTCGCTGCGCATGGCCTGGGACAACCCGAAGCTGAGCCGGGAGTTTGTCCGCGCGCACGCGCAGGAGATGGAGGACGACGTGATCGACGGCCACATCGCCTTGTACGTCAACGAGTTCAGCATGGAGCTTGGTGAGCAGGGCCGGCAAGCGGTCGAGACGCTGCTGACGCGGGCCGGGCGACTTGGATGACATCGGCCTGTGGGACAAGGCGGCCGACCGGTACGCCCAGCAGGTCGACGGCGCGAACGACTCGTTCTACCGCCGATTGAGCCCGTTTCTCTGGCAAACTCTCGGCGACGTCACCGGACAGCGCCTGCTTGACCTGGGCTGCGGGCACGGTTGGCTGGCCGAGCAGCTCCGCCTGGCCGGGGCGACGGTGACCGGCATCGACGGCAGTGTCGAGCTGCTACGGCACGCCCGCACCGCCTACCCACACATCGGATTCATCGCGCACGACCTCACCACCGGCCTGCCCCGCCCGGCGCAGACCTACGACGGCGTGGTCGCCCACATGGTGCTCATGGATCTGCCGGACCTGGGGTCGCTGATCGCCGACGTCGGCGCCTGTCTGACCCGCGATGGCGTGTTCGTCTTTTCGATCCTTCATCCCAGCTTCTTCGGCCAGACCCCCGTCGAGGACGCCACGACCGGCGAGCGGTATCGCAGGGTCACCGGATATCTCCACCACGAACGCCGATGGATCACCTCGTTCGGCGGCCACCACCACTACCACCGCCCGCTGTCCTGGTACGTCGATCTGCTGGCCCGCAACGACCTGGTGGTTACCGGCTTGCACGAACCGCCGACCCTGCCGGCGCACCTCAACCCCGAAGCCGAGTGGACCGGTTACGAACGCTGGTTCGCCGGCATACCAACGATGCTGGCTATCTCCTGCCGACTTGGCACGAGATAGCCAGCATCGTCGGAACTGCTGTCAGACCTCCAGCTCGCCGGCGATGACGTGAAGCGCCTCAGCGATCTTGTGGGAGATCTTCTTGTCGGGGAAGCGCCCGCGCTTGAGATCCGGGAGGATCTTTGCCTCGAGCACCTTGATCATATCTTCGATGAGGGTGTTTAGCTCGTCGGCGGGGCGGCGGGAGCGCTGGCGCTCCGCCTCCGCGAGCGACGGCGGAGCCTCGATCACCTTTACCTGTAGTGCCTGGTCACCCTTGCGGCCGGCGGCGATTCCGAACTCGACTTTCTGACCGGGCTTCAGCTCGCCGACTCCGGCTGGCAGGGCAGCCTTGTGCACGAAAACGTCTTCTCCCTCGTCACGGGTGAGGAATCCGAATCCCTTTTCCGTGTCGTACCACTTCACACGACCCGTAGGCACCGCTGGAACACCTGCTTCTCTCTAGCAATCGTCCATAACAGGTTAGCGATCGTGGCTTGAGCACCCAACTTGAATCCCCGCCCCGCAGCTTAACTAAAGCTTATCAATATTGACTTCTGAAGATCACGGGACTAAAGTCACATTCACTTTTAGGAAAGTTAACTAATCGTTTGCACCCCGTGGACAGGGAGTCATGCAGATGAAACGCATCCTCGTAGTGCTGGCGCTTCTGATCACCGGCACGATTCTCGGCGCCCCACAGGCCGCCGCCGCCGAGCTGGCGGTCAACGGCGGCTTCGAATCGGGCTCCCTATCGCCCTGGAGCTGTACCGGAAATCTCGGCACCGTCGTCACCACCCCGGTCCACTCCGGCAGCCGAGCGCTGCAGGCCGCGGCGTCAAGCTCGGACAACGCCCGCTGCACCCAGACCGTCAACGGCCTGGTCTCGGGCACTTCCTACACGCTCAGCGGCTGGTTCCGTGGCAACTACACCTACCTCGGGATCAACGGTGGCGCGTCGACCTGGACCCCCGGCGGGTCGAGCTACACCCAGCTGTCCGTGACGTTCACCGCGTCCGGCACGAGCGTCCAGATCTACTTCCACGGCTGGTACGGGCAAGGCACCTACCACGCCGACGACATCTCCTTGCAGGGCCAAGGTGGCGGTGGCGGCACCGTGCCCGGCGCACCGGGCAGTCTCCAGGTTACGGGATCGTCGAGCAGCTCGATCTCGCTTTCCTGGACCGCGTCGTCGGGCACCGTGACCGGCTACTGGGTCTACGAGGGCACCACCCAGCGGGCCCAGGTCACCGGTACCACCGCGACCGTCACCGGCGTGGCCTGCGGCACCTCGCACACCTATACGGTGCGCGCCTACAACGCCAACGGCGAGTCGCCCAACAGCAACCCGGTGACCGGATCCACCTCCGGCTGCACCGGAACCGTCCCCGGAACCCCGTCCAACCTCCAGGTCACCGGAGTGACAGGGTCATCGATCTCGCTTTCCTGGGGAGCATCATCGGGTACCGTCACCGGCTACCGCGTATACGAAGGCACCACGCAGCGGGCGCAGGTGACCGGGACCTCCGCGACCATAAGCGGCCTGGGCGCGTGCACCTCGCACACCTACACCGTGCGCGCCTACAACGCCACCGGCGAGTCGCCCAACAGCAACTCGGCCAGCGGCAGCACTACCGGCTGCACGGGCGGCGGCAACAAGCTGATGGGCTACTTCGTGCAGTGGGGCGTGTACCAGCGCGGCTACCACGTGAAGAACATCCACACCAGTGGCTCCGCGGCGAAGCTGACGCACATCAACTACGCGTTCGGCAACGTCCAAGGCGGACAGTGCACGATCGGTGACTCCTACGCCGACTACGACCGCTTCTACAGCGCGGCCGAGAGCGTCGACGGCGTCGCCGACACCTGGGACGCGGGCGCCCTGCGCGGCAGCTTCAACCAGCTGCGCAAGCTGAAGCGGATGTACCCCAACATCAAGATCCTCTTCTCGTTCGGCGGCTGGACCTGGTCCGGCGGGTTCGGGCAGGCGGCGGCGAACCCGACCGCGTTCGCCAACTCCTGCTACAACCTGGTCGAGGACCCGCGCTGGGCGGACGTGTTCGACGGCATCGACCTCGACTGGGAGTACCCGAACGCGTGCGGCCTGTCCTGTGACTCCAGCGGCCCGGCGTCGTTCCGCAACATGATGCAGGCGATGCGTGCCCGGTTCGGCTCCGGCAACCTCGTCACCGCGGCGATCACGGCCGACGCGACCTCCGGCGGCAAGATCGACGCGGCCGACTACGGCGGCGCGGCGCAGTACGTCGACTGGTACAACGTCATGACGTACGACTTCTTCGGCGCCTTCAGCCCGCAGGGCCCAACAGCCCCGCACTCCCCGCTGAACTGCTACTCCGGCATCCCGCAGCAGAGCTTCTGCACCGAGGCGGCGATCGCCAAGCTCAAGAGCAAGGGAATCCCCGGCTCGAAGCTGTTGCCCGGCATCGGCTTCTACGGCCGCGGCTGGAGCGGCGTCAGCCAGAGCGCTCCCGGCGGGTCGGCGACCGGCCCGGCGCCCGGCACCTACGAACAGGGCATCGAGGACTACAAGGTGATCAGCACTCGATGCGCGCCCACCGGCACGGTCGGCGGTACCTCCTACGCCTTCTGCGGCGGGCAGTGGTGGAGCTACGACACGCCAAGCACCATCGGCGGCAAGATGAGCTGGGCTCGGGGTCAGGGCCTGGGCGGCGCCTTCTTCTGGGAGCTGTCCGGCGATACCACGGGCGGCACCTTGATCACCGCCATGAGGAACGGAATCGGCTAGGTTTTGGCCCGGCAATCTGGGCCAAAACAGTAACTGCCCGGTCGACGAGCCCTCGGCTCTCGGCCGGGCGGTTTTTCCTGCCAGTCCCGGCTATGTTTTTATTCGATGAGTGAGTTCGCCGAGCTGATCCGGACGTTGCCAGACGACGCAGTGGCCGCGCTTCTCCGGCTGCGCCCAGACCTGTTGACTCCGGTGCCGAGCGACACCGTGACGCTCGCGGCGCGCGCGCAGTCGGCGGTCTCGGTGGCGCGGGCGCTCGACGGGCTTGACCGGTTCACCCTCGAGATCCTCGACGGGATGCGGCTGGGCATGGACCTGTCCCAGATCAAGGGCGCTTCGGCGGCGATCGATCGGCTGCGGGCAAGGTTCCTGGCGTATGGGGATGTCGATGACTTGACGCTGACACCGGCGATCGAGGAGGTGTCCTCGCCGTACCCGGCCGGGCTGGGCCGGCCCGCCGCGCAGCTGGGTGAGCAGATCGCCGCGCTCGCCACCGATCCGGCCAAGCTGCGCCGGACAGTGATGAGCGCGCCACCACCCGCCCGCGCGGTGCTGGATCGCCTCGCGGAGGGCCCGCCGGTGGGCACGATGGCGGCGCCGAGCGAGCCGGTGGCCTGGCTGGTCGAGCACCACCTGCTGGCTGAGGTGTCGGAGGGCGCGGTGGAGCTGCCGCGGGAGCTGGGCCTGCTGCTGCGCCGCGACAACGGCCCGCTGGGCGTGCTGCATCCCGAACCTCCGGTGAGCGACAGCAAGCCGGTCGAACAGTCCACAATCGACAATGCCGGCGCGGGCCAGGCGATGGACGCGGTGCGGCATACCGAGGGCCTGCTGGAGGCGCTCGCCGCCGACCCGGCGCCGATGCTTCGCGGCGGTGGCCTTGGCGTGCTGCCCATGCGCCGCCTTGCCAAGTCCGCCGCGGTGGCCGAGGCCGACGCCGCGCTCCTGCTCGAGGTCGCCTCCGCCGCGGGCCTGATCGGCGAGCTTGAAACCTCGACCGAGACCACGTTCATCCCCGCCGCCGGTTACGACCGGTGGCGTGAGGCGCCGCTGCCCGAGCGCTGGGCGCGGCTTGCCAACTCGTGGCTGGCGATGCCGCGGCAGCCGTCGCTGGCGGGCGGGCGCGACGAGCGGGACAGGCCGATGGCGGTGCTGTCCCCGCAGCTTGATCGCGCCGGCACGCCCGCGATCCGGCGGGCGGTGCTGTCCGCGCTGGGCACGCAGCCGGGCCTCGCCCCTCCCGCCGACGACCTGATCGAGCTGGTCCGGTGGAGCGCGCCGCGCAAGATACGCGGGCGCGAGGGGGTGTACAGGGAGGCGATCCGTGAGGCGGGGGTGCTCGGGCTGACCGGGGCACACGGGCTGACCACCTTCGGCAAGGCGCTGCTCGCGGCGTTCGACGAGGCGATCGACGACGACCCGCTGGGCCTGCGGCCGGGCGCCGACCTGCCGCCGGAGCAGACGCCGGCGGTCGTGGCGCTGGGCGAGCTGGTTCCCTCGCCCGTCGACCACCTGCTGGTGCAGGCCGACCTGACCGTCGTCGTCCCGGGGCCGGCCGAGCCGAGCCTCACCGCCGAGCTGGAGCTTGCCGCCGAGCACGAGTCGGGCGGCGGTGCCAGCGTGTACAGGGTGACCCCGGCGAGCGTGCGGCGGGCGCTTGACGCTGGATATCCGGCGCACGAACTGCACGCGCTGTTCAAGCGGCGGTCGCGCACGCCGGTACCCCAGGCGCTGACCTTCCTCATCGACGATGTGGCGCGTACCCATGGCGGGTTGCGGACCGGCTCGGCAGGCGCGTACCTGCGCGGTGAGGACGAGGCTCTCATCACGACGGTGCTCGCCGACCGTTCCCTCGCCGATCTGCAGCTGCGCCGGCTCGCCTCGACCGTGCTGGTCACGCCGTTCACCTCGGGCAGGCTGCTGGCGTCGCTGCGCGAGGCGGGTTACGCGCCGGTGCCGGAGGACGCCACCGGTGCGACTGTGCTCAGCAAGCCGCGCGTGCGGCGGGCTCCGGCCCGCCCCGCGATCGGCCCGCAGCGCGATCATCCAATCACGATGGCCCGGCTGCTCGGTGTGGTCGAGGAGATGCGCCGCGGCGACGCGCGGATGCGGGTGGCCCGGCGGGCACCGGCCGAGGTGCGGGCCGCGGCCGGGCAGCCGATGTCCAGCCTGACCGCGGTTCAGGCGCACACCCAGGCCCTGTCGATCCTGCAGCAGGCGGTGCGGGAGAAGACCAGGGTGTGGGTGGGATACGTGGACGCGCACGGCGCTTCGGCCTCGCGGCTGGTCCGGCCGGTCTCGATGGGCGCCGGTTACCTTCGCGCCGAGGACGATCGCACGCAGATGCTGCACACGTTCGCCCTGCACCGGATCACCGCGGCGGCGTTACCCGATCCGCACGATTAGAGGCAGGCCCCGATGACCGCTCGAGTCTGGCTTTTAGCCCTGGTGGTGGCCGCGGGCGGCGGTTGGTTTGTCATCTCGTGGAAGCTTATGGGGACCGATCCCGGTCTGGCCGCCAATGAGGCGATCGGGGCGGCTCTGGGCGCGCTGCTGTTCGTCTCGGTGATCGGTGTGATCAGGCAACGTCGCCGAAGGCTGGGCGAATGACCCGCAGAGGTGACAATCTGGGGGGTGTGACGGAACCGGAGACTGAGTCTGAGCCGACCCACGGCCTCTCGCGAAATGTCAGGATCACCGCGGCCATCGTCATCGTGGGCCTTGTCGCCTGGTTCTTCTTCGCCTGGCTCGCGCTGGACCGCAATGTGTTCGACGCCGCCGGCGAGTCGATCGGCAGCGGCCTGTTGCTGCTGGTCGTGGTGTCGGTGGTGGGGATGGTGCTAAAGCGGGGCTAGACGAACGCTCGCCCGGCCCCGCCTGCAGCAGTTGCGCTCCCCCGTCTGGGGCACCCCCGCACCCGGATGCCCGAGCGCACATACAAACATCTAGACATCTCCCGGGCCCTGAACGGTTGTTCTCGATCCTTGAATAAGGACATTCGTCCACCGTATTCGCCCGATCAGGTACCCGTCCGATGTCCGAAAACCTGGACCGTCGAGCCATCCTCCAAATTGTCCCAGTACGCCACCGCGTCGGCGGGCAGCAGGTTGACGCAGCCGTGCGAGCCGAGCGACGCGTCGTGCAGGTAGCTCGTGGTCTGGTGGAATCCGATGTCCCCGTTGAAGGATTGCCAGTGGGGCAGCCACACCTCGTACGGGACGGACCAGGATTTGAGCGAGCGCCACTCGACCTCGTAGGAGCCGGTCGGGGTGACGTGCCCGGCCATGCCGGTGCGGATTACGGTCGGTCCATAAACGACGGTGCCGTCGCGCATCAGCCACGTGGTCTGGTGGGTCAGGTCGACGCACGCCACCGTGCCGGGGCCGGCCTCGCACTGGGCGGGGTCGCTGGCGGCAAGGCGCTGGGCGACGTCGTTGGTTGCCTTTCCGGCGATGCCGTCCACCGGTTCCAGGCCGTAGCGCTGCTGGAACTGCTTGATAGCGGCGCAGTCGGGGGCGTTGACGTCATATCCCCCTAGTTGCGCAAGTACCGAGGCGACCTCGTGATGGAACTCACCACACGTCTGCACCGGGGACGCCGAAGGGGAAGGGGGAGCGGGTGAAGCAGCCCATGAGGCGGGTGTGCACGCCGCAAGCAGCCCGCAGAGCAAAACACCCAGCACAAGTCGTCGCACGTCTATCCCTCCCTCGTTGTCTGCAAACTGGCGATGCTAGCTGGCAGACTGGAGGGTTGACCCGGCCAAGAGAGAGGGATCTCAGTTGAACCCCAATGGTCCGCTCATCGTCCAGTCCGACAAGACCCTGCTGCTTGAGGTAGATCACCCCGACGCCACCAGCTGCCGCATGGCGATCGCCCCGTTCGCCGAGCTTGAGCGCTCACCGGAGCACGTCCACACCTACCGGCTGACGCCGCTGGGGCTGTGGAACGCTCGCGCGGCGGGGCACGACGCGGAGCAGGTTGTCGATGCGTTGCTGCGCTTCAGCCGGTACCCGGTACCGCATGCCCTGCTCGTGGACGTGGCCGAGACCATGGATCGTTACGGGCGGCTGCAGCTCGCCAACGATCCCGCCTACGGCCTGGTGCTGCGCGGCCTGGACAGGGCGGTGCTGGTCGAGGTGGCCAAGTCCAAGAAGCTGGCCGGGATGCTGGGGGCGTTCATCGACGCGGACACGGTGGCGGTGCACCCGTCCGAGCGCGGCCGGCTCAAGCAGGCGCTGCTGAAGCTGGGCTGGCCGGCCGAGGATCTCGCCGGTTACGTGGACGGGGAGGCGCACGCCATCGAGCTCGTGCAGGAGGACTGGCACCTGCGCGACTACCAGCGCCAGGCGGTGGACAGCTTCTGGGCGGGCGGTTCGGGCGTGGTCGTGCTGCCTTGCGGCGCGGGCAAGACGCTTGTCGGGGCGGCGGCGATGGCCGAGGCGAGCGCCACCACGCTGATCCTGGTGACCAATACCGTGGCCGGGCGGCAGTGGCGCAGGGAACTGCTGGCGCGCACCTCGCTGACCGACGCCGAGATCGGCGAGTACTCGGGCGAGAAGAAGGAGATCCGCCCGGTGACGATCGCCACGTACCAAGTGCTGACCGTGAAGCGTGGCGGCGTCTTCCCGCACCTGAACGTCTTTGACGCCCGCGACTGGGGCCTGATCATCTACGACGAGGTGCACCTGCTGCCCGCGCCGATGTTCCGCTTCACCGCCGATCTTCAGGCGCGGCGCCGGCTCGGGCTGACCGCCACGCTGGTGCGCGAGGACGGCAAGGAGGGCGATGTGTTCTCGCTCATCGGGCCGAAGCGCTTTGACGCGCCGTGGCGGGACATCGAGTCGCAGGGGTGGATCGCCCCGGCGGACTGCACCGAGGTGCGCGTGACGCTCTCCGACGACGAGCGCATGGCCTATGCCATCTCCGAGCCGGAGGAGCGGTACAGGGTGGCCGCGACGGCCGCCTCCAAACTGCCCGTGGTGGAGTCGATCGTCGCCCGCCACGAGGGCGACCAGGTGCTCGTGATCGGGGCGTACCTCGAACAGCTGCACGAGCTTGCCGACCACCTCAACGTGCCGATGATCCACGGCGGGACCACGAACAAGGAGCGCGAGCGGCTCTTCGACGCGTTCCGGGCGGGCGAGTTGAGCACCCTGATCCTGTCGAAGGTGGGCAACTTCTCCATCGACCTGCCGGAGGCGACCGTGGCCGTGCAGGTCTCGGGGACGTTCGGTTCGCGGCAGGAGGAGGCGCAGCGGCTGGGCCGGATCCTGCGGCCCAAACAGGATGGGCGGCAGGCGCATTTCTACACGGTGGTCTCGCGGGACACGATCGACACCGAGTATGCGGCGCACCGCCAGCGTTTCCTTGCCGAGCAGGGGTATGCGTACACCATCATCGATTCGGCCTCGCTGGAAGGGGCATGACCGCATAGGCGTCCCGGCCGGCCGGTGACAGGCCGCGCATCGCGGCGCAGTGGCTCGCGTGGCCGAGCTGGAGGTCGCCGGGGTCGATGACGTCCGTGGTGTCCAATTGCGACAGTTCGACGCCCGCGGCGAGGATCTGGTGGATCATCATGCTGCGGGCGTCCGCCTCCCACTGGTCCGCCGGATCGATCGGGTCGCCCGGCTCCCACGCCGGCCGGGATCTGTTGTGCAGCAAGCCTTCCGCGAACCAGCCGGGGAAGCGGTCCTCGGGGCGGGCACCGTCGGCGTCGATGAACCGCTGCGGGAAGTTCGCCGCGCTGACCGCCGCGACCAGCCGCAGGCGCAGATCCGCGACGCGGCAGCCGTAGTGCTCGGCGGCCCGAAGCAGCGGGGCGCACGACATGTTGGTCCGGGTCAGGTGCAGGAACCCATACGCCCCAGGCATTTCCACCGCCAGGAAGCCGCAGTCGGCCATGTGCGTCACGAGCGCCACGCCCTCGTCCTCGGAGGCGAAGAACGCGGCGAAGTCCGGGACGATCTCGCTGAAGCCGCCGCGGCGCGGCCGGATCAGGGCCGGGTCGGCGGTGTCATGGAAGCCGACAGCGCCACTGCTGCAGCCGATTATCAGGTGGGTACCCGCCCCGAGCGCCGCGAGCACAGCGGTCATGTTCAGATCCGCGCAGTCCCGTCCCGCATTGCCGTGTCCCGCCGGAGCCTGGCATCCGTCCCGCAGGCACCCCTTGGTGCCCTTGGCGCGCGGGCAGGTCCCGCGGCTGACCGTGCCCATCGCGCTCATCCGGCTGACCGCCGCGACGGTCCGCTCCCCCACCTCGCGCCACACCACCGGCGCGAGCGCCGGAGCCTTGACCAACAGATCCGCCATGCCAGCCATCCTGGCTGACAAAACACTCTATTTCAGCTTATTTGAGCAACAAGCTCACCCTTGCGAATACTCGTGTAAGGCGAATACTCTCATCACATGACTGAGGCTACGTTCCTGGTCTTGGCGGCCCTCGCCGAGCGGCCGCAGCACGGCTACGCGGTGCTGGAGGACGTCAAGCGCATCTCCGACGGCGAGGTCAAGCTGCACGTCGGCTCGCTGTACGCGGTTCTGGAGCGGCTTGCGCGCGACGGCCTGATCGAGGTGGACCGGGAGGAGATCGTCCAATCGCGACTACGGCGCTACTACCGGCTCAGCGGGCTTGGGGTCGCCGCGCTGCGCGACCAGACCGCGCGCCTCAAGCGCCACGCCGGTGTGGCCGAGACCCGGCTTGGACTGGGGGCGGCGTGAACATGTCCACTTTGGAGGCGCGTTACCGGAGGCTGCTCGGGCTGTACCCGGCCGAGCACCGCCGCAGGTTCGGCGACGAGATGCTGGCCGTGCTCATGAGCGCCGCGGCCGACGGGCAGCGGCGCCCGCCGCTCGGCGAAAGCGTGAACCTGCTGTGGCACGCGCTGTGGCGGCGGCTCGGCGGGCTGCGGCAGCCTCAACCGGATGGGCCGTGGGCGCAGGCCCTCGCCGTGGTGGGCGTGGTCGGGTCCCTGTCGCTGTTCGCGGTCAACCTTGACACCGGTTGGCTGCCGTCCGGCACCGCGGCGGCGCTCACGCTCATCGTCCTTTTCGGACCACGATGGCTTGTCGTGCCCGTGGCGTGGGTGGCGGTCGCCATCAACACCTTCCTCGTCCCTTCGATCGAGACCTTGTGGACGCTGCTCCTGCTGGGATTGACCACCGCAATCGCGCTTTCGGCGCGGCAGCCCGCGAGGGAAGGACTCCGCCTGCTCGGCGGGCGAGGGGTGGCCATGCTCGCCACCGTGGCGCTGGCGGTTGGCGGCTCGAAGATGACCGGCGGGTGGACCCTTTCACAGATTGTTGTTGTGCTGGCGGCGATCGCGGGCACGGTTGTGCTGTGGCGGCGGCTGGACGGGCCGGTGCGCCGGCGGGTGTTGGTCATCCTCGCGCCATCCGCCGCCCTGTACTTCCTCGTGGTTCGGAACATGTACTTCTTCCCCGACGCTTTGTTCGCGCTGACACTGGCCGTGGTGGTCGCCGTCCTGGGCTTCGGGCTCCTCAAGCCCTGGGAGCGCCTCATGCACCTGTTGGAACTGGGACGCAAGGCCGGGCGGGAGAGCTAGGTAGCGGCGGCCGCCGCGGCGACAACCTCGGCGCGCGCGGCCTCCTCCGCCTCCTTGTGCTTGAGCCCCTCCCGCCCGTCATAGCGCAGAAACTTCGGCAGCGCCGCGGCGAGCGCCACGGTCCCGGCGACGCACAGGACCCCACCCCACACCACGGCTCCGGCGTTGCCCATGAAGCGGGCCGACATGCCGGCGCGGGTCTGGCCGAGCATCGGGCCGATCAGGTAGGAGAGCATCTCGATCCCG
>DASUXL010000179.1:0-2013 GCA_036377915.1 Candidatus Limnocylindrales bacterium | reverse complement strand
GCTGGTCACACACGATTCCGGTGCCGTGGCGGCACTCAAGCCGGACCGCGCGATCCTGTTGCCGGACGGGGTTGAGGATGCCTGGAGCGACGATCTACTGGAGCTAGTCGAACTGGCCTGATGAGCCGGACGTAGCGGTTTGCCTGTCCCCATGGGCCCACTGGAGTTGTTCCAGATAGCACAGCGCCGGTCGGGTTTCTGACAGACACTCGCGTGTCGATTGGCGGGAAGATGATGTTTGCCGCATGATCGTGTTAGGTGGTCCAATAGAACCTTAGGACTGCTCCCGCACATCGTGACCGAATCGCACTGTCTGGGACGTGAAGGAAAGAAAACATGACAGCCACCGGCACCACCAGCCCGGAGAAGGGTCGCCGGATCGTCGGCGCTGAGCGGCAGACGCTCGCCAAGGACCTGGTCAAGCGCTACTCGGAAGGGGAGAGCATCCGCGCGCTCGCCTCGTCGACGGGTCGCTCGTACGGCTTCGTACACAGGGTTCTGACCGAGTCAGGGGTTCAGCTGCGGCAGCGTGGCGGTGCTCGGCGCCGCAAGAAGCCGGCGTGACGTAACTTCGATCGCGTGACACCGTCCGGGGTAAGGTTCGATCGCGAAGGGCCGGTAGCAACAGTGACGTTGTGCCGGCCCGATGTACTCAATGCACAGACACCGCAGATGTGGGGAAGGCTGCGGGAGATTTCTCGGCTGCTGCCCGGCGACGTCCGGGTAGTTGTCGTTAAAGGTGAAGGTCGTTCATTTTCGGCCGGGCTCGACCTGTCCGCCGGGGGTGGCCGCTCGGATGCGAACGCAGCTGGTTCGCGCGAGCCGGCGCCCCCGGCCCGGCTCGTCACCGACCTGGCGCGGATGCCGCGCCAGGAGGCGTTGGCCGCGATTGCTGCCGCCCAGGAGGCGTTCTCCTGGTTGCGGCGTCCCGACCTGATAACGATCGCGCGGGTCCAGGGCCATGCGATCGGTGCCGGCCTCCAGCTCGCGCTGGCCTGCGACATCCGGGTGCTGGGTCAGGATGCGCGGCTGGCGATGGCCGAGGTGACACTGGGCCTCGTGCCCGACCTCGGCGGCACGAAGCGGTTGGTGGAGCTGGTCGGCTACGGGCGGGCACTGGAGATGTGCGCGACCGGTCGATGGGTGGAGGCCGCCGAGGCGCAGCGGATCGGGCTTGCCAACCTGGTCGTACCAGTGGCCGAGTTGGACGGTGCGGTGCAGGACCTGACCGCCGCGGTGCTCGCCGGTCATCGCGACGCGGTGATCGAGATCAAGGCGTTGCTGGCCGGTGCCGCGGCGCGTTCGTACGCCGATCAGGAGCGCGCGGAGCGGGAGGCGCAGCACCGGCGACTGCGCGACCTGGCCGGCCTCGACGACTGACCGGTCCGGGTAGTGGGGGATATCACATGATGCCGGTACGGGCGGTGGGCGCGCCGCAACCGGTACGACGGCGCGCAGAGCCCGTCCCGGCTATGCCCTTCGGGGGTAAGGGGCGTGGCCGGTGGGCGAGGGTGACCGGACCGGCCGGCCCGGGAGTAACGGCCCGGTTGGCTAGCGTTGCACCTTGGCGGGAGGGGGTCATGGTGGAGGTGGCATGGTCCAGTCGATGGGTGGCAGCATGAGCGGCGGCGGCTGGTGGACGCTGCGGGCGTTGCGCCAGGAGGACGAGGTGGCGGCGCACCGGATGCGCCCGGGGACGGCCCGCCGGGTGCTGGCTTTCGCCAGGCCCTACCGGGGCGACATCGCGGTCTTCCTGCTCACGGTGATGCTGGCCGCCGGAATCGGGGTGGCGACTCCGGTGATCGCCGGGCGGGTGGTGGACGCGATCACCAGGGGCGGGGCGGAGGCCGGGCGGACGGTGGTGATGCTCGCCGCGGCGTTCGCCGGGCTGGCCGTCATCGACGCGTTGCTGCAGCTGGTCCAGCGGTGGTATTCATCGCGGATCGGTGAGGGAATCATCCTCGATCTGCGCTCCGGTGTCTACGACCACGTGCAACGGATGCCGTTGCAGTT
>DASUXL010000178.1:0-5088 GCA_036377915.1 Candidatus Limnocylindrales bacterium | reverse complement strand
TGCCGGATCTTGGGGTCAGGCTTGGGCGTATCCGGTGAAGTTGCGGCCGAAGTGGGATCGGGGTGGCGGCGGCGCGCCCTGCAGCGCCATCGACGCGGCGCGCACCAGCCAGGCGTTGACCGAGACGCCCTCGGCCGCGGCCTTGCGCTCGACCGCCTCCTTGAGTTGCTCGGGCAGGCGCAGGGTCAGGCGCGCCAGGTCACCCGACTCGGTGACCGGCGGCGGCGCTTGTGTCTCGGCCGGATGCTCGGGTTGGCTCACGACGAGGTCTGCCTCGCGGCCGCGGAGCCGGACCTCCACCGTCGGCCCGTCGAGCTTGGTGGTGATCTCGGCTGTGGCGTCGGCCAGCACCTCGATGAGACAGAGTCGCGCCGAGGCGTCGAGCGCCGTGGAGAGCAGGTCAGCGGTGCGCGCAACTTGCTCGCCGGCCGGCGCGGCCGCTGCGGCAAGGTCTCGCCGCAGTGCTTCAAGGTACGGTGACAGGTCCATGACACCACTATGACATCACGTTGACGTCATGTCAACGCCAATGACGGCGTCAGGGGGTGGTGGGAGTAATGTGCCTGGTGTGACGGAACTGGTACAGCCCAAGGTGCAGCTCATCGCATGGACCAACTTCGAACCGCCGGCCGACGTGCCGTGGTCCACCGACGCCGATGGCGGGCAGGCTCTGGCCGAGTTCGCCGGCCGCGCCTGCTACCAATCCTGGTCTAAACCCAACCCGTCCACGGCGACAAACGCCGGGTACATCAAGCACATCCTGGAGGTCGGCCACCTGTCCGTGCTCGAGCACGGCACCGCCACCTTCTACTTCATCGGCGTGTCCCGCTCGTTCACCCACGAGCTGATCCGGCACCGCCACTTCTCCTATTCCCAGCTGTCCCAGCGTTACGTGCCCGAGCGTGACGCGGCGATGGTCGAGCCCGACGTCATCGCCGAAGACCCTGAGCTGCACAAGAAGTTCGTCGAGGCGGCGGAGGCCTCGGTCCGGGCGTACAACGAGCTGCTCGAGGGCCTTGAGGCAAAGTTCGCCGGGGTCGGCAACGCGACCCTGCGCCGCAAGCAGGCCCGGCAGGCGGCCCGCGCGGTGCTTCCCAACGCGACCGAGACCCGGATAGTGGTCACCGGCAACTACAGGGCATGGCGGCACTTCATCGCCATGCGGGCGACCGAGCACGCCGACGTGGAGATCCGTGCTCTCGCCGTGGAGTGCCTGCGGCAGCTGCAGGGCCTGGCCCCCAGCGTCTTCGGCGACTTCAGCATCAACGAGCTTCCCGACGGGTCTGCCGTGGCGGCCAGCCCCTTCACCTGGGAGTCCTGAATGAGAGAAACAAACCGGCCGTTCGGAAGGCTCATCACCGCGATGGTGACCCCGATGCACGCCGACGGCTCGATCGACGTGGAGGGCGCCTCGCGCCTCGCCGAGTACCTCGTCGACGAGCAGGGCAACGACGCCCTAGTGATCAACGGGACCACCGGTGAGTCTCCGACCACGAGCGGAGTCGAGAAGGAGAGCGTGCTGCGGGCGGTGCTCGAGGCGGTCGGCGACCGGGCCAAGGTGCTGGCCGGGGTCGGCACGTCGAGCACCTACTACACCATCGAGCTGGCAAAGCAGGCCGAAAAGGTGGGCTGCCACGGGCTTCTGGTCGTAGCGCCGTACTACAACAAGCCTCCGCAGTCCGGCCTGGTGGAGCATTTCACCGCCGTCGCCGACGCGACCGGCCTGCCGTCGCTGCTTTACGACATCCCGCATCGCACCGGTGTCGCGATCGCGACTGACACGATCGTCCGTTTGGCGGAACATGAGCGCATTGTGGGTGTCAAAGACGCCAAGGGCGACCTCACCGCCTCGAGCTGGGTGCTCCAGCGCGCCGACCTCGCCTACTACTCCGGGGACGACGCCGCGACCCTTCCCCTGCTCGCGATCGGTGGTGTCGGTGTCGTGGGCACCTCCACCCACCTGTCCGGCGCCTCGGCCAAGCAGATGATCGAGGCCTTTGACCGCGGTGACACCAGCGGCGCGCTGACGCTGCACAGGCAGCTACTTCCGCTGTTCACCGGTATTTTCCGTACCCAGGGGACGATCCTGGTAAAGGCGGCCATGAACGCGCGTGGTCTGCCGGGTGGTCCGGTCCGCTCGCCTCTGGTCAACGCGACCGAGGCGGAGGTGGAGCAGTTGCGAGCCGACTGCGCGGACGCGGGCCTGCCACTCTAGAGCCCATAAAAGGAGAGAAGTATTGACCGCCGAGCATTCTGAGCTGGGCGCTCCGCCCGCGTTGCCCGAGGGCGGCCTGCGGATAACCCCGTTAGGTGGCTTGGGCGCCATCGGGCGCAACATGACGGTGTTCGAGTTCGAGGGCAAGCTACTTGTCGTCGACTGCGGGGTGCTGTTCCCGGACACCGCCGATCAGCCCGGTGTCGACCTCATCCTGCCCGACTTCTCGTCGCTCATCGATCGGCTTGATGACGTGCAGGCGATCGTGCTGACCCACGGGCATGAGGACCACATCGGAGCGGTGCCGTACCTGCTTGCCCACAAGGAGGACATCCCGCTCGTCGGCTCCCAGTTCACGCTCGCCCTGATCGAGGCGAAGCTGGCGGAGCGGCGGATAACGCCGTACACGCTGACCGTCTCGGAGGGGCAGCGGGAGCGGATGGGCCCGTTCGACCTGGAGTTCTTCGCCGTCAACCATTCAATTCCGGATGCGCTGGCCGTCGCCATCCGCACCGCCGCCGGGTTGGTGCTGCACACCGGCGACTTCAAGATGGATCAGCTTCCGCTGGACGGGCGCATCACCGACCTCGCCGGGTTCGCCCGGCTCGGTGCCGAGGGTGTCGACCTGTTGCTGTCGGATTCGACAAACGCCGAGATTCCGGGGTTCGTCACGCCGGAGCGTGAGATCGGGCCGGTGCTCGACGCGATCTTCGCCAAGGCCAGCGGCCGGATCATCGTCGCCTCGTTCGCCTCGCACGTGCACCGCGTGCAGCAGGTGCTGGACTCGGCGTCGGAGCACGGGCGCAAGGTGGCCTTCATCGGCCGGTCGATGGTGCGCAACATGGGCATAGCCCGGGACCTGGGCCTGTTGCGGGTCAAGGCGGGTCTGGTGGTGGGCCTGGAGGAGGCGACCGCGCTGCCGCCCGGTGAGATCGTGCTGATGTCGACCGGGTCGCAGGGCGAACCGATGAGCGCCCTGGGGCGCATGGCGACCGGGGACCACCGGCACATCACCGTTGGCTCGGGCGATACCGTCGTGCTGGCGTCGTCCCTGGTACCCGGAAATGAAACAAGCGTATATAGGGTCATCAATCAATTGGCGCGCGCCGGCGCCAACGTCATCCACAAGGACGTGGCCAAGGTCCATGTGAGTGGGCATTCGCCCGCGGGCGAGCTGCTTTACCTGCTCAATGTGGTCAAGCCCAGCAACCTGATGCCGGTGCACGGCGAGTGGCGGCACTTGCGGGCGCACGCGCGCCTGGGCATCGAGTCGGGTGTGGAGCCGGAGCGTGTGGTGCTGTGCGAGGACGGCGACGTCGTCGACCTCGTCGACGGGCATGCCCGCATCGTCGGGCACGTCAAGTCGAGGTATGTCTATGTGGACGGTCTCGCGGTCGGCGACGTCGGCGAGAGCCTGCTCACCGAGCGGCGCATCCTCGGCGACGGCGGCTTCATCGCGGTCACCGTCGTCGTGGACTCGGTCACCGGCAAGGTGGTCGGCGGCCCGACCTTGTCCGCCAAGGGATTCTCCGAGGACCCGTCCGCGTTCAACCCGGTTCTGCCGCTGGTGACAGAGGCTTTGGACCGGGCCGCGCAGGAGGGCATCGCCGATCCGCATCAGCTGCAACAGGTTGTGCGGCGGGTGGTCGGCCGGTGGGTGAACGAGGCGTATAGGCGAAGGCCCATGATTGTGCCGAGCGTGTTGGAGGTCTGAGTCCGGCGCCGACCAATTACCGTGTGCTTATGGCGGCACGGACCTCTCAAACCCGCCGTCGCAGGGCCGCCCCGACAAGAAGGCGACCTTCGACGCGCCGAAGAACGAACATGAGTCCCCTCGCGGTGCTGACGCGCGCGGTGGGCGCGCTGTGGATGGGCGTCGCCCACGGGGTGGGGTGGATGGTTCGAGGGTTGAGTACGCAGGCGGCGAAGGCGAAGGATCTGGATCCTGAGCACCGCCGCGACGGTGTGGGCCTGCTCCTGCTGGGACTGTCCATTGTGCTCGGTGTTGCCATCTGGGGCGGCGCCGGTGGGCCGCTGGGCGCGAAACTCTGGGACAGCATCAGGTTCTTCATCGGCGTGACCGGGGTCGCCCTGCCCCTGCTGCTTGCCATCGGCGCGTTCCAGCTGATGCGCGCCGCGCCGGATCCCGCGCAGCGCGGCCGATCCACCGTCGGGTGGGTGTCGCTGCTGTTGTCCAGCACCGGTTTGCTGGAGGTGCTGCGCAACCCCATCGACTTCAGCCAAAGTGAGGGCAAGGCCGGCGGCCTGATCGGGGTGGCAGTCGGCTCCCTGGAGAAGGCGGTCTCCGAGTATGTCGCGGTGCCGCTGCTGATGCTGCTGTTCATGTTCGGGGTGCTGGTCGTCACCGCAACCCCGATCAACAAGGTGCCGGAGCGGCTGGCGCACCTGCGCGACCTGTTCATCGGCAAGCCGCTGACCGACGACGAGGTCGAGCCCGAAGAGGAGCCGCAGCGCAGGCCGCGCAAGCGGATGACGGCCCCGGCAGCGATGCAGCCGCTGGAGGAGGGGGACGGCGAGGACGAAGTTTCTCATGACACGGTGACAATTCAGCGGGTACCGAAACAGCCTCCCAAGATTAAACCCGCACCGCCCGCCCACACTCCGCCGCCCACCAAGTCCGAACAGCTGGCCCTGCCCAGCCTCGGCGGCGAATATGTCCTGCCCCCGCCGAACCTGCTGCGTCCGGGCGAGGCCGCCAAGACGAGATCGAAGGTCAACGACGAGGTCATCGCGGCGCTGATGCACGTCTTCGACCAGTTCGATGTGGACGCGGCAGTCACCGGCTTCACCCGCGGCCCGACGGTGACCCGGTACGAGGTCGAGGTCGGACCGGGCGTCAAGGTCGAGCGGAT
>DASUXL010000177.1:0-48710 GCA_036377915.1 Candidatus Limnocylindrales bacterium | reverse complement strand
CGATCTGCCGGCCGCAGTAACCTGACATCAAGGGGCCTCCTGACTGACGTGACGAACATTGACCACTTCCAGTGAACCGCGCAACGCGTGATCACCAGAAGCGCCACCAGGAGCGGAGGCCCCGCTCCTTCATCACATCAGCGGGCGCTAGTAGGGATGATCACCACGGACATCTGCGGGGTGTTCGTCAGTTGGGAGCCACCCGAGCGCATCAAAATGCAATTCTTCGTCGATACCCCCAAAGTCAGCGAAGATGCCTGGGAGGCAGCCAACCTGGTGCATACCTACCTCCTTGCAGACTTTCCCGACGGTGAAGTCAGGTGGGACATCGGACCATGGGATGGGGGGTCGCTAGACTCCGCATATCCCTCTGGGGCGTGGGCCTTCCTGAGAAGCGATTTTCCGGAGAACGGCCCGTCTTCGAGGCCAGTCACTCGGCGTTTACGAGATAGACGTACTTCCTAGGTAGCTTGGGGCGAGATCAGTGACCAGCTTTGACGAATGGGAAGAGGCTAGCAGGAGTTTCCACACTGAATGATCGATATTTGGGGGATGCGTTGCGGGGCTTGGCTTACCGGTCGGTAGGGTGTACTACCCACATATGGCTTCGGTGATCGAGAAGCGGCGTGCGAATGGCCGGACCTACTACTATCTGGTCGAGTCGGCCCGCGTTGATGGCAAGCCTCGGATCGTGTCGCAGCAGTACTTGGGCAGCGCCGAGGAGGTAGTGGCCAAGCTGTCGGGCGCATCGGCGGGCGAGGCGGTGCGCAGCCAGCACAAGCGGTTCGGTGATGTGGCCGCGGTGTGGTCGGTGCTGTCCGATCTGGACGTGGCCGGGCTGGTCGACGACGTGGTGCCCCGTTACGCCAACGCGGCGCGTCGGTGGGTACCTATCTGGCGTTGGCTACCCTGAACCGGATCGTGGATCCGTGTTCGAAGCGGGCCCCGCCGACTGGTGGGCCACCACGTCGGGGCCGCGTTGGGTCAAACTCGACGAGCAGGCGCTGGATCACCGCCGGTTTCTGGGACGCGATGGACCTGCTGTCCGACAACGACTTGGCGATCATCGAAACGCAGATCTTCGGCGGCATGATCGACCGGTACGGTCTGGACCTGACCGGCGTCGCGTTGGACATGACCAACTTCGCCACCTACATCGACTCCACCAATGCCAAAGCGCCGATCGCGCAGCGGGGCAAGGCCAAACAGAAACGCGTCGACCTGCGCCTGGTGGGTCTGGCGCTGGTGGTCACCCGCGATGGTGGGATCCCGATCGTGTCGCACGCCTATCCGGGTGATTGTCCCGACGTCACCCAGTTCGCCACGGTCCTGGACGAGTTGGTGGCCCGGTATCGGCTGCTGGTCGATTCGGTGGAGTCGCTGCGGCCCTCGCGCAACGACACCGGCGTGGCCGAGGTCAGCGATAGGCTTCTGGCGCTGATGACCGCAGCATGACGGAGGCCGGGTGTGATCGGCCCAGAGGTAGACCAAGCAAAGCAGGCCGCCCGCGAAAGAGTGTGGACGCTGCTCGATGACGCGGGTGTGTCCCCGCCGCCCGGAGCGCACGGCCGCATTCCTAACGTCGTGGGAGCCGATCAAGCCGCTCAGCGATTGTCCCAAGTGGACGAATGGCATCGGTCTCGGGTCATCAAAGCCAACCCCGATCGGGCACCGCACCCCATCCGCGTTCACGCCCTGCGCGACGGCAAGCTGCTCTACATGGCCGTCCCCAAACTGGCCACCGCCAAGCTGTTCTACCTGCTCGACCCCACCGCGATCACCGAACCATTCGAGATGGTCACCACCGGCGAGGGCGCAGCCAAACACGCACCCACCATCGATGTCGAGCACATGCGCCACGTCGACCTCATCGTCGTCGCCGGAAGCGCCGCTGTCAACTTAGTGCACGCAGCGTGTCAGGAGAGCGGATCGGCGAGCAACGGCTCGAAGGCGAGATCCGCGGCGCCCAGCAAGGCGGCATCGTCCCCCAAAGCGGGCGTTCGCAGCCGGACGTGCTCGCGCGCCGCGGGCAGGCCGATGCTGTTGAGGCGGCTGCGGACCTGGGCGGCGGACGCCAGGTAGACATCGCGCAGGCTTCCGCCGAAGATGACGAGTTCCGGGTTGAAGATATTGACCAGGTTGGCGACTCCGAAGCCCAGCCAGTCGCCCACGTGCCGGATCGCGGCCTGCGCCACGTGGTCACCTCGTTTGGCGCGGTCGATGACTGCGAGAATGCCCTCCTGACCGGACACTTTGGACTCCGCCAACCGTAACAGCGCGAGCTCGCCGATCTCCGTCTCCCAGCAGCCGCGCGACCCGCATTCGCACCGGATCCCGCCGGGGTTGACCACCATGTGGCCGACCTCGCCACCGTACCCGCCGTGCCCGGTCACCCGATGCCCGCCCGCGATGATGCCGGCGCCGATACCCACATCGCCATACAGGTAGATAACGTTGTCACAGCCGACGGCGACGCCCCTGGTGTGTTCGGCGAGGGCGCAGATGTCGGACACGTTGGCGACGGCGATCTGCATCTCCGGCAACTGTTCCTGCAACAGCACACCCAATGGCTCATCGCGCATGCCGATGTGCGGGCCGAGGCGGACCATGCCGTCCTCGCGCCGCACCATTCCGGAGATTGCCACACCCAGCCCGATACAGCGGGCATCACCGTCCACTTTGAACGATGCTACCGCCGAGGCGATCGCGCCGACGACATCGGGCGGGCGTGGAAACGCTGTCCGGTCAAGGCATATGCCGCCCAGCCCGATCCGCGCCACCCGCACCCGATCCACCTCGATGCTGACGCCGTACGTGTAAATAGTCTCCGAGCACGCGCGCACCATCAGCGAGGGCCGGCCGGCCCGGCCGGGGGAGGGCGGTGCCTCCTCCGTGACCAGGCCGGCTTCGGCAAGCTCGGCGGTTAGCGCCCCGATGGTGGACCGGTTGAGGCCCAGCTCGGTGGTGAGTTCGGCACGCGAAATCTGGCGGCGTTCGTGCACGAAACGCAGCAACGCCCCCAGATTTTGCCGCCGGATCTCCTCCTGGCTGGGCGCCGGTGCCCGCATCATCCTCCCGCCACCCCCGCGACGATTATCTACCCGCATCGCTTCGCTTGCGAGACAGCGCATCCACGCCCGCGGCCAGCAGCAGGACCATACCCGTCACCACGTATTTGATCCCGGGACCGTAGTTCAGCAGCGACATGCCATTCTCGATCACCGCCACGACAAGGCCCCCGACAACCGCGTCGATGGCACGACCCTTACCTCCGAACAGGCTTGTACCGCCGATGACCGCCGCGCCGACCGCGTAGAGCAGCACATTCGAACCACCCGTGTTCGGGTCGACCGAGTTGGCCCGGCTCGCCGCGATGATGCCGCCGATCGCCGCCATCGACGAGCAGATGACGAACGCCGAGATGCGGATGCGGTCGACGTTGATGCCCGCACGGCGGGCGGCCTCATTGTTTCCGCCGACGGCATAGATGTGCCTGCCATAGGCGGTGCGCCGCAGGACGAACGTCCAGATAACCAATAAGACCACCACGATGGGTACCACGATGGGCACACCCTTGAGCGAGGAGATCATGACGTTGATGGACCGTTCCTCGTTGAGCACGGCGACGGCCGCCCCCACGGCCAGGGCCAAACCCACGACCTTCGCCGTCGTGATCTGCCACCGCTCCGTCTTGACCCCCTTGGCCCGCCGCCTTGCCGTGCTGAGGAACTGCACCACCGCGAAGGCAACGACGCCGACCGCGCCGAGTGCCCATCCCAGCCACGGATACAGGTTTCGGTTGGCGATCGCCAGGATGATCGGGTCGCGTACCGAGACGTTCTTGCCCTGCTCCAGCAGCAGCAGCGCAACCCCTTGGAACGCGAGGAACGCCGCCAGTGTCACCACAAACGACGGGATCCCGATCTTGGCAACCAGAAAGCCCAGGAGCAGGCCGATCGCGGTACCCGTCAAAATGGAGACCAGAACGGCGAGGTACCAAGGAAAGTCATAGCGCACCAGGGTCACCGCGAGCACACCCGCGCACACGCCCGAGGCGAAGCCGGCGGACAGGTCGATCTCGCCGAGCAGCAGCACGAAGATGAGCCCCATCGCGATCACCGCGACCTGAGCGCCCTGCGCGGTCAGGTTGGCCAGGTTGCCCGCGGTGAAGAAGCTCGGCTCCATGATGCTGAAGACGGTGCAGAGCACAACAAGCCCGGCCATCGCCGGGACGGCCGGGCTGCGTTTGACCGCGCCGACGAGCATGCCGATCATCTGACCCCCTCGCTCTTGCCCGACGTGATCAGCTCCACGACCTGCGAGTGTGTCACATCCGTTGTCTTCACCTGTGCCACCGTCTGTCCTAAGTAGAGGGCCGCGATCCGGTCGGAGACGGCGAACACGTCGTTCATGTTGTGCGAGATGAGGATGACCGCCAGACCGTTGTCGGCCAATCGCCTGACCAGCTCGAGTACCTGCGCCGTCTGCTGCACGCCGAGCGCCGCCGTCGGCTCGTCGAGGATGACCAGGCGGCTGTTCCACAGCACCGCCTTGGCGATGGCGACGGTCTGCCGCTGGCCGCCGGACAGACTGGAGACCGCTTGCCGCACATTGGCCACCGTCCGCACAGCAAGCGTGTCAAGGGTTTTCGCCGCCAGCTGCTCCATCGTCGGCTCGTCGAGCACAAGCCCTCGCTTGCGCTCCCGGCCCAGGAACATGTTCTGGACGACGTCGAGGTTGTCGCACAGCGCCAGGTCCTGGTACACGATCTCGATCCCGTAGCCGGCGGCGTCGCGCGGCGAGTGGATGCTTGCCGGTTCACCGTCGATGAGTATCTCGCCGCCGTCGAACGGGTAGATGCCGCCGATGCATTTGACCAGCGTCGACTTGCCCGCGCCATTGTCGCCGACGAGCGCCGTTACCTCTCCGGTGCTGGCCTTCATCGCCACGTCGCGAAGCACATGCACCGCACCGAAGCTCTTGTTGATCCCGCGGACTTCGAGCATTGAACGACTCGCTCCTTCCGACGCGACTTGCGGCGAAGGCTTCGACCGCTTCACAAAATCACCGGTCAAGCCTCCGCCGCAAGCTCGCGGGGAGTTGTTGGGTTACTTGACGCCTGCCTCTTCGCATTTTGCTGCGAACTCGGCGGTGCACAACTCCGCCTTCGTGACATATCCGTCGGCCACAACGTCCTTGACCGTGGCGAAGGTGATCCCTATCGGCTTGAGCAGAACCGAGGGCACGGCGCGCCCGGACTCCGGGTCCTTGACGGTGGTGGCCACCTGCTCCGGCTTCTGGTTGGCAAGGCCGATGGCCAGGCGGGCCGCGGCGTCGGCCTCTTGCTTGACCGCCTTGTACACGGTCATGCACTGGTCACCGGCGAGGATGTTCTGCAACCCCTGCACGGTCGCGTCCTGCCCGGTGACCGGAAGCTTGAGGTTGTTCTTCTTCAGCACCGCGATGGCGGCGTTGCCCAGGCCGTCGTTGGCCGCGAGCACGCCGTCGATCTTGCCGCCGGTCTGCGTCATCATGCCTTCGAAGAGGGTGCCCGCTTCGGTGTTGTTCCACCCCGGGACCGCTGCCTCCGGGCCCTTCTTGAACTCGTTGCTGTCGAACTTGGGCTTGAGCACCGAGTCGTACCCGTTGCGGAACAGCGTGGCGTTGTTGTCGGTGGGCGAGCCGTTGAGGTAGGCAACGACCGGGTTGGCGACCTTCTTGTCGGTCAGGCACTTCACGAGCCCCTCGCCCTGAAGTTTGCCGACTGCCTCATTGTCAAAGCTTACGTAGTACTGCGCGGAGCCGCCCAGGGTCAGGCGGTCGTAGTCGATGGTCGCCACACCCTGCGCTTTTGCCTTGTCCAGAACCGCTTTTCCGGTCCCCGAGTCAAGGTTGACAATCATCAGCACGGTGACGCCCGTGGTGATCATCTGGTCGGCGATGGTCTGGAAGGCGTTCTTGTCGTCTTGAGCGTTCTGGATGACGTAATCCACTTTCGCCGCCTTGAACGCCTCTTCGAGGTACTTGCGGTCGGCGGTCTCCCATCGGGCCGAGGACTTGCTGTCGGGCAGGATGACGCCGATCTTGGCGGGTTTAGTGGTTCCGGCATCGTTGCCTTGGTTGCCGCAGGCGGTCGCGCCGCCGAGGGCCAGAAGACCGCACGCGGTCGTGGCCAGGATCCTTTTCAGCATCGTTGCAAGATCCTTCCCATAGGGGTATTCCCCGGCTCCGGAGCCGGTTTGTTGTGAGCGACAACGTATGTGTGATAGCGCTCTCCCGCAAGTGATCGTTTTGTTGTTGCCGGTAACAATTCAGCAACGTCAGCGTGATGCGGCTCGGGGCATGACCGCAAAAACGGTCAAGTCCGGGGCGCGCGGGCGATGCAACCATGGTCGTCATGAGCGGACGCATGCGGGAGCGAATCATGGAATTGGGATTCGCTCATGCCCTGCGAGGCGGATGCCGAGCGAAGCCGACGAAGGAGGCTTCGGCATGAGCAAGCCGAATCGCTTGGTGGTCCTTCTCGACTCGCTGCTCAACGGGGGCGGGCCGAGGTCCGTCCACTTGAGCCGGTACCACTACGACCGTCTGGTCAGGTCGGTATCGGGCGAACCGCCCGCCAGGCTGCGGCGGCGCGTGCTCATGGAGCAGGCGGCGTATGCGCTGTCCCGCGGGGCGCGGGTCACCGATGTCGCCTTCGCCAGCGGGTACGAGTCCGCGGAAGGCTTCAGCCGCGCGTTCTCCCGCGCTTTTGCCTGCGCCCCAAGGGATTTCTGCTCTCGCCGAGTGGACTATCACCTGCCCGCGCCGAACGGGATCCACTTTCACCCGCCGTGCGGCCTCCTGCTGCCCGGCTTTGACGAGAAGGGTAACGGCATGGACCTCACCGAGCGTCTCATCGAACACGACCTCTGGCTCACCGGCGAGCTGCTTGACCGGGCGGCCGAACTCTCCGACGACGTCCTGGACAAGCCGATCGAGATTTCGGTCGAGGGGGTCGACTGCGACCCCTCGATCCGCAACCTGCTCGCCTCGCTCGTCGGGCGCAAGGAAGCCTGGGGCGCGATGTTCGCCGGTCTCGACCTCCCCCAGGAGACCGACAAGAGTGTGCGCGGCCTCAAGCGCCGCTGGGACGTGGCCAAGGCCCAATACGGTGGCGAGGTCCGCCGCATCGCCTCCGAGAGCGCCTGGGACACCACGTTCATCGACGCCGAGTGCGACCCGCCGCAGACGTTCACCTACGGCGGGGCCGTCGCGCACGTGCTCACCTTCTCCGCGCACCGCCGCACGCTGGTGCTCGGCGCCCTGCACGACGCCGGTGTCACGGACCTTGGGTCGGGCGACCCGATGCGGTTCGAGCGACGCTAGATTGGGTTCATGGAGCCCGAGCCGCGACAGAGCGGGACAGGCAAGCGGGAAAAGGTCATCTGGTTCGCGGGAGTCGCGGGCGTGGTCATCGTGGCGGTCTGGGTACTGCCCCGCGTGGCCAGCTACTCCGACATCGCGCACGCCATCGCCACGCTGTCGGCCGGAGAGATCCTCACGCTGTTCGCCTTGGGTTTCGGCGTCATCGCGGTCACCGGATGGTCGGCGAAGCTGGCCCTGACCGGACTGAGCTGGTGGCACGCGACGCTGAGCACGGTCTGCGCCAACTTCCTGACCGCGCTCGTCCCGACCGGCGCCGACCTGGCGGTTCGCTTCGCCATGTACCGCTCGTGGGGCTTCAGGTCATCATGGGTCACCGCCGCGATCGCCGTGATGGGGGCGGGCAGGTATGTCACGCTGCTGTCCCTGCCCCTGATCGGCATGACCGTTCTGGTCCTGACCGGGCGGGGCCAACCGGACACCCCGGTGCTTCTGGGTCTCGGGCTGCTTGCTTTCATCCTGCTGACCGGCGTCCCGTGGCTGCTGCTGCGCCGGGAGGACCTTGCGCACCGCTTCGCCCACCGGCTCGAACGGGCGGTGACGAGGATGGCCAAGCTCTTCCGGCGCCCCGCCCCGAAGGGGATCGGGGAACGGGTACTGCGCCTGCACACCCTCATCGTCAAGGAGTTCAAGCGCCGCGGCTGGATCGTCACGTTTGGACAGTTGGCCGCGGCGTTCGCCAACAGCGTCGTTCTCTTTGCGGCGCTTAGGTTCGTGGGCCTGAGTCCGGATCTGATCTCCTGGGGGCAGACGTTCTATGCCTTCGCCCTCGGGACCATCGCTGCCGTCGTGCCGTTGACACCGGGCAACATCGGGGTCACCGAGCTCATCATCCTCGGCGTGCTCTCCCTCGACGGCGGTGACTATCAGGCCCAGATCCTCGCCGCCGCGCTGCTCTACCGCATCTTCACCTGGATGCTGCCGATCCCCTTGGGCGCCCTCACGTTCTTCTGGTGGCGATGGCAGCAGGCCCGTGCCCCGCTCAGTGAACGCCTCGAGCGATCGGCGCCACCCTCGCGGCCGTGAGCCGCACCAGTTCGCCCGGCGCGAGCTGGACCTGAAGTCCGCGCTTGCCCGCCGACACGAAGATGGTGTCACCGTCCAAAGCGGACTCATCGATGACGGTCGGCAGGCGCTTGCGCTGCCCCAGCGGGCTGATGCCGCCCCGCACGTAGCCGGTGGTCTTCTCGGCCAGGTCGCGGTCGGCAAGGGCGGCGCGCTTGCCCCCGGCCGCCGACGCCAGCGCCTTGAGGTCGACGTCGCCGGTCACCGGCACGATGGCGACGGTCAGGGCCCCGTCGACATCGGTCACCAGCGTCTTGAACACGCGCCCCGGGTCGGCGCCGATCGCCTCCGCCACCAGCGCCCCGTAGTTTGGCGCCTCCGCGCTCACCTCATAGTCGTGCAGTGTGTGCGCGACCTTCTGCTTGGCGAGCAATGCTGTCGCCGGAGTTCCCTGACTTGCCACGCGGCCGAGTCTAACCGTCCACAAATTGGTACTGTGTCTGGATTCTGCTGCTGCCGCCCTTGCGCGGTAATTCCCTGCCGGGAATCACGGATCGGGCCAGACGTAAGGCAGGTTGTCCGGGATGTCGCCGAACAGCGGCCGGTAATGGGCGGGGTCCTTGCGCAGCAGCGACGAACGGTGGCTCAGGTGCAGGTCGTCTCGGCCCAGCCAGCGCGGCAGGTCGCCGGTGGCGGCCAGTTCGGCCTGAGACCGCACGGTCCTCAGGCCCAAGTGCTCCGCGGCCTCACGGGTGAGCGTGCCGGCGACCGTGTCGGCGCGGCCGGCGGCGCTCCACTCACGACACATCTCCAGTCCGTACCGGACCAGTGCCTCCACCCTGCCGGCCCACATCTTCACCGCCGGATGGTGGCGCCAGCCGTAGCCGGGAACAGTGAGGCCGCGAAACACCTGCAGCGCCTCCACCCGCTGCTTGCCCAGGCGCACGGGGTCAAGCACGCGAGCGCTCGCGGGGAAATCCGCGTAGGGCAGGAATGTCTGCATCAAAGCAATTATTCCGGGGGTACCCCGTCACAGCCTCCTGCTGGACAAGAATCGTGAGCGGCGCCTTCCCGACCGCACTCAAACAGTGGCGCACCCGGCGCCGCGTCAGCCAGCTGGAGCCGGCGACCAGGGCGCGGAGTATCTCGGTTTCGCCGTGCCGCTGCGGTTGCTGACGACGCTGACCCGCTTCGGCACGGCGGACAATGTGACCCTTGCCGAGCTCAAACTGGAGGCGTTCCTGCCCGCCGACGACGAGAGTGCCGAGGCGCTCACCCGGTTGGCTCGGCGATGACCGCGACCGGCCTGCCGGCGACCCGGGTCAGCAGCAGCGAGGCGGAGGCGTCGCCGGAGAGCTTGAGCTGGGGGCGCAAGGTCTCGGGGGCCAGCGGCGAACCCCGCTTGAGAATCTCCAGGCGGCCGACGCCGCGGGAGCGCAGCGCGGCGCGCAGGCGCTTGAGCGAGAACGGCATCACCTCGTCGACCCGGAAGCAGCGGGCGAAGGGGGTGGCGGTGGCGCGGTCGGACCAGACGTAAGCGATCGACGGGTCGGCAAGCACACCGTCCACAGTGGAGGCGAACTCGGCCACGAGGTGGGAGCGCACCACCGCACCGTCCGGGTCGTATATATGGGTACCCGTCGGGCCGACCGGCGCGGCCACCGAGCCCGTTCCGGTGATTTCGTGAGCGATCTCACGCCGGATGACGGTGGCGCGGCGGGGGACCCCGGCGAGCGGCCCGCACCAGGCCGCCGCCTCGACCACCTCCCCGTCGACCGACACCAGCTCCAGCTCGCACCCGCCCGGGAGCAGCTTTTGGTCGATGCCGGGGGCGAGCTTGAGCACCGTGTGCGGGACCTTGCCGGGCAGGGCCACCACCCAGTCCCACGGCGGCGAATAGTCGGCCGGATCGAAGACCCGCCGGCCGCCCGAGCGCCGCGCCGGGTCGCAGAACACGCCGTCCACGGTGGACAGGTCGAAGTCCCTGGCATCGGCGCAGATCACTTTTGCGGCCGGGACGTTGTGCGCAGCGCACCATGCCGTCTCCGGGTCGGCCTCTATCCCGGTACCCCCGAAATAATGCAGATCAGAGCCGATGCCGCAGCCGAGGTCCGCCATCCGCCGCACCCCGGCGGTGGACAGCCGCGCCGCTCGCCGGGCAGCGACGACCGGGCGGGTGGCCTGCTCGAGGCCGGCCCGGGTGAAGAACATGCCCGCCGCCCGGTCGCCGAACTTGGCTCGCGCCCGGTCGCGCAGCCGGGCCAGGGTGAGCGCCGCCGTCGCCACGCCGGGCTCGAACCGCTTGCGCAGCGCTGAGGCGGCGGTGAGTTCATCCTCACGCGCCAGGAGCGCGGCGGCCTCGAGCGCGGCCCGACCGGCCGGGGTCAGCAGAACCGACAAATCCACCCGATCAGTTTGGCACTCTCCTTGACGGAGTGCTAAGAGCGACCTAGTCTGGCGCTTAGCACCCTAGGTTGTAGAGTGCTAACGACAATTCCTGACGCAGGGCCGACACCCGCGACGACGGTGCTGCCGAGGGCAACTATAGGTAGAAGTTTCCTATACCCCAGGAGGGTATGCTCGTGACTACCGCGACGAAGGTTGCGATCAAGCCGCTCGAGGACCGCATCGTGGTCCAAGCGAACGAGGCTGAGACCACCACCGCGTCGGGTCTTGTTATTCCCGACACCGCGAAGGAGAAGCCGCAGGAGGGCACCGTCCTCGCTGTCGGCCCTGGCCGCATCGATGACAAGGGCAACCGCGTCCCGATTGACGTCAAGGTGGGTGACACGGTCATCTACTCCAAGTACGGCGGCACCGAAATCAAGTACGCCGGCGAGGAGTACCTGGTGCTCTCCGCCCGTGACGTGCTCGCGGTCATCGAGAAGTGACCTCATGAGCGGCCCCGGCCTTCTCCATTGGGCCGGGGCCGCTGTGATGTTAAGAAGGGATTCGTTTTATGGCTAAAATCCTCAGCTTCTCCGATGACGCGCGTCACCTGCTCGAGCACGGCGTCAACGCGCTCGCCGACGCGGTCAAGGTCACACTTGGTCCGCGCGGCCGCAATGTCGTGCTGGACAAGAAGTTCGGCGCTCCTACGATCACCAACGATGGGGTGACCATCGCCAAGGAGATCGACCTGAGCAACCCGTACGAGAACCTGGGTGCTCAGCTGGTCAAGGAGGTCGCCACCAAGACCAACGACGTCGCCGGCGACGGCACCACCACGGCGACCGTGCTGGCCCAGGCGCTCGTGCGCGAGGGCCTGCGCAACGTGGCGGCCGGGACCAACCCGGCGGGCCTCAAGCGCGGCATCGACGCGGCGGCAGCCAAGGTCAGCGACGCGCTGCTGGAGAAGGCGGCGGCGGTGGCGGACAAGTCCGACATCGCGCACGTGGCGACGATCTCGGCGCAGGACTCGACCATCGGCGAGCTGATCGCCGAGGCGATGGAGAAGGTCGGCCGCGACGGCGTCATCACCGTCGAGGAAGGCTCCACCCTCGCCACCGACCTGGAGGTCACCGAGGGCCTTCAGTTCGACAAGGGCTTCATCTCGCCGCACTTCACCACCGACTCCGAGTCGGGTGAGGCGGTACTTGAAGACGCCCACATCCTGATCACCACGCAGAAGATCTCGTCGATCGAGGAGCTGCTGCCACTGCTGGAGAAGGTCCTGCAGACCGGCAAGCCGCTGCTGATCGTCGCCGAGGACGTGGACGGCCAGGCGCTGAGTACGCTCGTGGTCAACTCCATCCGCAAGACCGTCAAGGTCTGCGCGGTGAAGGCGCCCGGGTTCGGCGACCGCCGCAAGGCGATGCTGCAGGACATGGCGATCCTCACCGGCGCCGAGCTGGTCGCCCCGGAGCTGGGCTACAAGCTCGACTCGGTCGGCCTCGAGGTGCTGGGCCAGGCCCGCCGCATCGTGGTCACCAAGGACTTCACGACGATCGTCGAGGGCGTGGGTTCGGCCGATGAGGTCGAGTCGCGCGTCGCCCAGATCCGCAAGGAGATCGAGGCGACCGACTCCGACTGGGACCGCGAGAAGCTCCAGGAGCGGCTCGCGAAGCTGTCCGGGGGCGTGGCGGTCATCCGGGCCGGCGCGGCCACCGAGGTCGAGCTGAAGGAGCGCAAGCACCGCATCGAGGACGCCATCGCGGCCACCAAGGCCGCCGTCGAGGAGGGCATCGTGCCCGGCGGCGGTGCGTCGCTGGTACAGATCACCTCAGCGCTCGACGGTGATCTCGGCTTCACCGGCGACGAGAAGGTGGGCGTGTCGATCGTGCGCAAGGCTCTGGTCGAGCCGCTGCGCTGGATCGCGCAGAACGCCGGCCACGACGGTTACGTCGTGGTGCAAAAGGTCGCCGCCGCGGACTGGGGCCACGGCCTCGACGCCGCCATCGGCGAGTACACCGACCTGTCCAAGGCCGGCATCGTCGACCCGGTGAAGGTGACCCGCAACGCGGTCCTCAACGCCGCCTCCATCGCGGGCCTGCTGCTCACCACCGAGTCACTGGTGGTGGAGAAGCCCAAGAAGGAGGAGCCCGCGGCCGGGCACGGTCATGGCCACGGCCACGGCCACCAGCACGGCCCCGGCTACTAGGCGACCCGAGCCACACAGCTGGCACGACGCCCCGGCGCATTCCTTGCGCCGGGGCGTTTTTCTGGCCCAGGTCTGTTGGCTTGCCGTAAGTACGCAGACCGAATCCATGTCCCTGCAACGCTTTTGCGGATGCGCTAGCGGACTGGACCGGCAGGGATGGGAGGCCGCGCTCGACGCCGCGCAAAGGCGTGCTGGTGCTCGACGAGCTCCCGTCCCTCGCCGCCGCCACACCGGGCCTGCCCTCCGTCGTCCAAGGATTCTATGACCGGATCGGTCCCGGCGCCTGTGGTGCGCCGCTCGGTCATGGCGGAGCTTCTCGCGGGGACAAAGGCGCTGCGCGGCCGGGCGTCAACGAACTGCGCCGCCTGGAGCACCTGCGCGACCTGCTCACCGCGGCCGGCCACGACGCGGCGGCGCTGAGTGCTCCTGCCCGCGCGAGTACAAGGGTTATGAAGAGAAGGAGACCGATGTCGCGCTCGGCGCGATGATGGTTGCGGACGCGGCCTGGCAACTCGGGGTTCGCGCGGCGGTGGGGCGCGGTCGGGAACGTCGGGCAGTTCTTCGTCAGCGAACCGGCGCTGCGCCGCAGCCAGATGCCCGCGGTCGTGGCCGACCAGCCTGCCGCCGCACATACGCCAAGCCCGGCAAGTGGTCCTGACGCTGGACGATCTTTACGGTACTCGCGGGTAAGCCTGCGGGCGCGGGCCGGACCCCATAGCCTGATCTTGATGGGGAGGGGGTGTATCGCGGTGATAAGCATTCTGGGGATACCTATCCTGTGGATCGGCCCCTGGCATTGTCCGCCTTGGTGGCACTGACAGGAACCCGAGGTAAGCGGTCCGTAATGACTCACCGCTACGCCTTTGGCGCTCGGCAGAGCAGACTTGTCCCATGGTGTCGAGAACGCGTGCCGCGGTCGCGGGCATAGCCGCGGCAGCGACTGCCCTGGGTGTAGCCGAACTCGTCGCGGTGTGGACCGGGTCCGGGTCCGCACCGCTCATCGCGGTGGGCGGCGTGATTGTGGACTCGGTCCCGGAGTCGCTCAAAGAGTTCGCGATATCGCTCTTCGGCGTCTACGACAAAATTGCTTTATTGGTGGGTACCACGGTGTTGCTCGCGGCGTTCGCCGCGCTGATCGGCATCGGGGCGAGCCGCAGGCGCTGGATCGGCTATGTGGGCATCGGCGTGTTTGCCCTCATCGGGATGGCCGCCGCGCTCAGCCGCCCGCAGGCGAACCCGCTGTCGATTCTGCCCGCGGCGATCGGCAGCGCCCTGGCGCTGATCGTCCTGTTCGGACTGCTGGACAAGGTACCGGCCGAGGATGGGGACGCGGAGGACCGCCGGACGTTCCTCAAGTGGACGGTCGCCGCCTTCGGTGGGGCGGCGATCGCCGGTCTCGCCGGGCGGGTGTGGGGTTCCTCGCGCGATGTCGAGCAGGCGCGGGCGGCGGTGACGTTGCCCACCGCGACGAGCACCGCCCCGGCCGCACCCGCCGACCCGCCCGTCCAGGCGCTGAGCAGCTACGTGACCTCCAACGCCGATTTTTACCGCATCGACACCGCGCTCGTCGTGCCGCAGGTCGACCCGTTGACGTGGCGGTTGAAGGTGCACGGGCGGGTCGCCAACCCGTACGAGCTCACCTTCGACGAGCTGCTGGCCATGCCGATGGTCGAGCGCTATGTCACGCTCGCCTGCGTCTCGAACGAGGTGGGCGGCGACCTGATCGGCAACGCTCGCTGGCTCGGGGTACCCGTGGCGGCGCTTCTGGACCGGGCCCAGCCCGACGCCGGAGCGGACCAGGTGGTCTCTCGCAGCGTTGATGGCTGGACGTGCGGTACCCCCACATCGGTTTTGAGAGATGGAAGGGACGCGCTGATCGCTGTCGGGATGAACGGCGAACCCCTGCCGGTCGACCACGGCTTCCCCGCGCGCATGGTGACGCCCGGCCTCTACGGCTACGTCAGCGCCTGCAAATGGATCACCGACATCGAACTGAGCACCTTTGCCGACTTCGACGCCTACTGGATCCGGCGGGGCTGGGCCGAACCCGGCCCGATCAAGACGCAGTCGCGCATCGACACGCCGCGCGACGGTGCGCGGGTGAACGCTGGCGACGTCGTTGTCGCCGGCGTGGCGTGGGCGCAGCACCGCGGTATCACCAACGTCGAGGTCCGCGTCGACGACGGCCCGTGGCGGCCGGCGGAACTGGCCTCCACCGTCTCGCCCGACACCTGGCGGCAGTGGATCTTCCGCTGGCAGGGCGCCCCGTCAGGGAAGCACACCATCTCCGTCCGTGCCGCCGACGCGACCGGAACCGTTCAGCCGGGGACCAGGGTCCCGATATTTCCCGATGGTGCCGAGGGCTGGCACACCATCAGTTTGACGGTGCAGTGACTGTAACCAGGCGTGCCTCGAGGTGGCGGATGTCCAGCTCGCCGCTCCAACCTTCTTTGAGCAGGCGCAGCCGCTCGTGCTCGGTAAAGCCGCCCCACACGCCATAAGGCTCCCGTGTTGCCAGCGCATAGGCCGCGCACTGGGTCCGTACCGGACACCGCTGGCAGACCTTCTTCGCTTCCCGCTCACGGCGTCCGCGCGAGGCTCCGCGCTCGCCGTCGGGGTGGAAGAACTGGCCGCTGTCGCGGTCACGACAGGCGCCACGGTGCTGCCAGGCCCAAATGTCGGCTATCGGACCGGGAAGTCTATGGAAGTGAGCCACCTGACCTCCTTGGGGGATGGGAGGCTTGTTTTGCGCAACGTACGCACGTTACTCCGCGTACGTCCAGTTGTCGTCATCCGTTGGATGATCAGGTAGTACTCACCCAAGTTTTCGTACACATTCCCCGAAAGTGCGTAATGATCTGGCTATCTCGTGGTCTTCTTCGCAGGAGAGAGGGGGATCACCCGTGCAGACCGTCCTCGTGTGCGTTCGCACCGCGCAGAGCGCGGCGACGATCGCATCGTGTGCAGAACGGCTAGGTGTGGGCGCAGGTGTCCGCACCGCCACGAGCGCCGCGGAAGCGGTCGCTCAACTCAGCGCATTCCCGGCATCAATAGTGTTCGCGGATACCGCGCTGACAAAGCCCGACACCGTTGGTTTCACCCGCAAGGTCCTAGCCGCCGCCCCGCAGGCGCAGCTTGTGCTCTTCGGACCTGAGGAACCGGCGGTGGCCCAGGCCGCGATAAGAGCTGGCGCCCGCGGGCTCATCGGCGGAAGTGAACCGGACCCGGCCAGCGCCGCTGCCAAGGCGCTCCTGCTGGTGGCACGGTCGATGCAACCCTCGCCAACCCTGGCCGCGGTGGCGGCTGCCAGGGCCCCGGCAAGGCCGCCCGCCCAAACCACGGCCCAGCCGGTATCAGCCGTCGTCCCGACGGTCGTTCCGGCCCAGCGAGCCGACGTGCCGTCGCTGCTGCCCTCCCGGGTCAGCCTCGTCGGCCGCCCGACCCGCTCCGTGGCGCTCACCGAGCGTGAGCTACAGGTCCTGCGAGGCATGGCCGACGGCCGCAGCAATGCGGAGATCGGCCGCGAGCTGTTCGTCTCGGAGGACACGGTCAAGACCCATGCCCGCCGGCTGTTTCGCAAGCTAGGCGCCCGCGATCGGGCACACGCCGTCGCCGCGGGCTTCCGGGCAGGTTTGGTCAGCTAGCTGTTGGTGGAAGGTCCCGTCTCCGGACGGGACCCCTCCGCGCTCAATCGTCCTCGGCCATGTCGTCCACGGCATCGGCGTAGCCCCGCGCATACTCCCAGGTCACGTAGTGGTCCGGATCGGGGTCGTAGGCGGGCTCGTGCACCCGTGGGCGGCCGGAATCGAGCAGGTGCTTGAGGTTGCCGCGCAGCAGGTCCCAGTCGAAGTAGTGGGGCTCACGGCAGTCTTCGCAATCGACGACGAGTCCCCGTACCCCCTTGGGGGTGAGCAGCACCTGGTAGACCTCCAGCTCGGAAAGGTCCGCGAGCAGGTCCGCGCGCTCCTGACTGCTGAGCTCGCCGTAGGCGTCGCCGTCCAGGTCGTCCAGGTCGGCCGTCGGGTCGGCGGGATCACCCTGGAAGGGGTCAATCGGCTCGTCGTGCACCCCTTCACGTTAGTACCCAATGCGGCTTTCCTCTTAGGCACCTAGGTACGATTCTGAAGATGGACACCATTCCGCTCGGCTTGACCTTTGACGACGTTCTTCTAGTCCCGGCCCAGGCGGATCTTGTCCCCGGCCAGATCAGGACGACCACCCGCCTCACCCGTAACTTGAACCTCAATATTCCCTTGGTTTCAAGCGCGATGGACACCGTGACCGAGTCGCGCATGGCGATCGCGCTCGCGCGTCAGGGAGGGATCGGCACGCTGCACCGCAACCTGCCGGTGGAGGAGCAGGCCGCGCAGGTGGATCTGGTGAAGCGCTCCGAGTCCGGCATGATCACCAATCCGATCATCTGCTCGCCCGAGGACACTCTGCGCGACGTCGACGCGCTGTGTGCGCGGTACCGCATCTCCGGCGTGCCTGTGGTGGACCCGGCGGGAGCGCTGGTCGGCATCGTCACCAACCGGGACATGCGCTGGGTCACCGACATGTCGGTGAAGGTGCGCGACGTGATGACCCCGATGCCGCTCGTGACGGCCCGGGTGGGGGTGTCCAAAGAGGAGGCGGTGGACCTCCTGCGCCGCCACAAGATCGAGAAGTTGCCGATCGTGGACGGCACAGGCGCGCTCAAGGGTCTGATCACCGTCAAGGACTTCACCAAGAGCGAGCAATTCCCCAACGCCGCCAAGGACAGCGCGGGCCGGCTGATGGTCGCCGCCGCGGTGGGCGTGGGCGACGACGGCTACAAGCGGGCGTGCGCGCTCGCCGACGCCGGAGTCGATGTGATCATGGTGGACGTGGCGCACGGGCACAGCACGGCCGTGCTGGAGCTGATCGCCCGGCTCAAGCGAGAATTTTCCGGTGTCGATATCGTCGGCGGCAATGTTGTCACCCATGAGGGTGCACGGGCGCTGGTCGAGGCGGGTGTCGACGCCGTAAAGGTGGGTGTCGGGCCGGGCGCGATCTGTACCACCCGGGTCGTCGCGGGCGTCGGAATGCCCCAGATATCCGCCGTGATCGAGGTTGTCCAGGCGTGCCGCCCTTCCGGCGTGCCGGTCATCGCCGACGGAGGCATCCAGTACTCGGGCGACATCGCCAAGGCGGTCGTCGCCGGCGCCGACACGGTCATGCTGGGCGGGCTGCTCGCCGGATGCGAGGAGTCCCCGGGCGACCTGGTCTTCCACAACGGCAAGCAGTTCAAGGTGTACCGGGGGATGGGCTCGCTGGGCGCGATGACCGCGCGCGGGCCGGCCGCGCAGAGCTACTCCAAGGACCGCTACTTCCAGGCCGACGTCACCCAGGCCGACAAGCTCATCCCGGAGGGGATCGAGGGCCAGGTGCCGTACCGCGGCCCGGTGGCGACCGTGGCGTACCAGCTCGTGGGCGGCCTGCGGCAGGCGATGTTCTACAGTGGCGCGGAGACTATCGCTGAGTTGCAGCGGCGTGGCAAGCTGGTTCGGATCACGGCGGCGGGCCTCAAGGAGAGCCACCCGCACGACATCCAGATGACCGTCGAAGCACCCAACTATTCGTCGAGGTAGGAGCCGCGCGTGCGTGACGTTGTCGAGATCGGGCTGGGCAAGTCCGCACAACGCGGGTATCACCTGGACGACATCGCGATAGTGCCGACCCGCCGCACCCGGGACGTGGACGACGTCTCGACGGTGTGGCAGCTTGATGCGTACCGCTTCGGGATACCGTGCGTGGCTCACCCGAGCGACGCCACGATGAGCCCGGCCAGCGCGGTCGCCCTGGGCAAGCTCGGCGGCCTCGGGGTGCTCAACGTGGAGGGCGTGTGGACCCGGTATGAGGACCCGTCGAAGCTGCTTCTGTCGCTAAAGGACAGTGAGCACCCGACCTCCACCCTGCAGGAGATCTACTCCGAGCCGATCAAGCCGGAGCTGATCGCGGAGCGGGTGCGGGAGATGCGCGCGGGCGGGGTGACCGTCGCCGTGCGGGTCTCGCCGCAGCACACCCTCAAGCTTGCCCCGGTCATCCTGGACGCCGGGGTGGACCTGCTGGTCATCCAGGGCACCCTGGTGTCGGCCGAGCACGTGTCCACTGTGGACGAGCCGCTGAACCTCAAGGAGTTCATCGCCGACCTGGACCTGCCGGTCATCGTGGGCGGCTGCACCAACTACCAGACCGCCCTGCACCTGATGCGCACCGGCGCCGCCGGCGTCATCGTCGGCATCGGGGCGGACTTCCTGTCCAGCACCGACAGCGTGCTGGGCATTCGGGTCCCGATGGCGACCGCGATCGCCGACGCCGCCGCCGCGCGCCGCGACTACCTTGACGAGACCGGCGGGCGTTACGTACACCTGATCGCCGACGGTGACGTGCACACCTCCGGCGACATCGCCAAGGCGCTCGCCTGCGGCGCGGACGCGGTGATGCTCGGCATGCCGCTGACCGTGGCCACCGGCAGCCCGGCCGGCGGGCTGTGGTGGCATCCGTCGGCCAGCCACCCCAAGCTGCCGCGCGGGCATGTCGGCTCGATCGAGGACGCGGGCACGGTGTCGCTGGAGACCGTGCTGTTCGGCCCGTCCGACGACGCCTCGGGCAGCCTGAACCTGTTCGGCGGAGTCAAGCGGTCGATGGCCAAGGCCGGGTATCGCGATCTCAAGGAGTTCCAGCGGGTTGGGCTGATGCTCGACCGCTGAGGTAGCGTCCCATTCATGAAGTCGCAGGGCCGCCGCCAACGTTTCGACTCGTCGATTTTGCAAACACGGGTTTCGTTTGCAAGATCGATCCTGTCGAGACGTCGGCCTCCCTGGCGGCCCTGCCGCGACGCCGGAGGCGGCGCCATGTCACGGTGGATCGCCCTTGCCGTGTCGGCGGTGCTTGCCGCCTCGTGCACGACGCAGCCCAAACGGCCGCTTTTCACCGAGGGCACCGCGCCCGCGCCCGCCACGTCGGCGGCACCGGCCGACCTGGCCGGCATCGGCGATCCGTACTTTCCGACCTATGGCAACTCGGGCTACGACGTCGAGCGTTATGAGCTGGCGGTCAGGTACGATCCCGCGTCCAAGCGCCTGACCGGCAAGGCCACCATCACGGCCAAGGCCACCGAGCTGCTGTCCCGGTACCATCTTGATTTCCACGGCCTGGAGCTGGGCAAGGTGTCGGTCGACGGCAAGGCGGCCGAGTCCTCGCGCGACGGGGACGAGCTGATCGTGGTGCCGCCGGTGGCGATCGCCGCGAACGCGACCTTCACCACCGTGGTGGAGTATGAGGGTGTGCCGGCGCCGATCTCCAGTCCCGGCTTGGGCACCACCGGTTTTCTGTCCACACGCGACGGTGCGATCGCCATCGGGGAGCCGCAGTCCGCGACGACCTGGTTCCCGGTCAACGACCATCCGCGGGACAAGGCGCTGTACTCGATCGCCCTGACGGTGCCGCAAAACCTTGTGGCCGTTAGCAATGGGGTGCTGGAGGGCAAGTCGCCCGACGGGGCGTTCACCACCTGGCGCTGGAAGGTCAACGCGCCCATGGCGTCGTACCTGACGACCCTGGCCATCGGCGACTACAGGGTGACCGAGGCGACTCACGACGGCAAGCCGGTGGTCAACGCGGTGGCGAACTCGATCCCGCGCGGGGTGGTCGACACCGACATCGCCCGCACCGCTGAGGTGGCGGATTTTCTTGCTTCCAAATTCGGGGGGTACCCGTTCGACGCTTACGGCGGGATAGTCGTCGACGATGACCGGGTCCGGATCGCGCTTGAAACCCAGACGCGCCCCATCTATTCCGACAGTTTCTGGTCCCGCGGGCCGAACACCGGTGTGGTCGCGCATGAGCTTGCGCACCAATGGTTCGGTGACAGTGTCTCGGTCGACACCTGGCAGCACATCTGGCTCAACGAGGGCTTCGCCACCTACGCGCAGTGGTTGTGGGGCGAGCATATCGGGCAGTCTTCGGCGCAGCGGGAGTTCGACCTGCGTTACGCGGACACGCAGAGCCCGCTGTGGGACACGCCGCCTGGCGCGCCCGGCCGGGAGCGGATCTTCTCGGCGAGCGTGTACCAGCGCGGCGGGATGACGTTGCACGCCTTGCGCCGGGAGGTCGGCGACGAGGACTTCTTCGAGATTCTCCGGACGTGGGTGAAGGAGCAGGCGAACGGGCTTGCCACCACCGAGGAGTTCATCGAGCTGTCCGAACGGGTTTCGGGCAAGCAACTCGACACCCTCTTCGACGAGTGGCTGTTCAAGAAGGGCCGCCCGTCGTAGCCTGCCCCGAGCGCAGCGCCTCCTGGATGCGCACGTGCCGGAACTGGTAGACGCCGCCGTTGCGCCACAGGATTCCTTCGGCGTGGGCGGCGTCGAGGAAACGCATGAGCCGCCACGGCAGGCGGCCGGTGGCGGCCAGCCACAGGTGACTGGCCCGGTATTGAACCCAGGCCGTCGTTCGCGCGACCCGCAGCACCACCGGCAAACCCATCATGGTGGCACCCAGGAATCCGCCGACGATGCCCTCCGCGAGCGGATATACCAGGTCTGAACGGGTCGCCGAGACGATGCACATCGCCCCGAAGATGCTGCCGGTGCCGCCGGCCAGCAGCAGGGCCGCGAGGACGGCGCGACGGTCCGCCCGGATCATGTCGGCTGGGCTGACGACGGTCCGCGGGTCCACCGATGACCGGACCCATTCGGCGATGCCGACCATCAGCCCGATCATCATGCCGAGGCCGATGGCGCCGAGGACCGTGCTCGGATCGACCAGCGCGGGTTGGCTGACGTTGGCCATTCGGTCCGGCGGCGGCTGGGATACGACCGAGGAAACGAAGTCGCTCACGCCCGACATGATGTCGATGGTGATCTCGAGGGCTACGCCGGCGACCAGGCCGACGCTGATCCCTTGCGACAGGCGGCTTCCGATCACCCGCAGCGCCCTGGATGCACGGAATCGCAAGCCGAAGGGTTGCCTTGGCCGCGCAGCGTTGTCCGCCGCGATGGAACCGAGGCCGAGTCCAATCAGGACAACGAACAGCGCCGCGGGTGCGAGACTGATCGACAGGAACCCGCACATGCACAGGCCGAACCCGACAAGTGCGAGGAACCTCAGGTGTACGTTGTCGTCGCGTATCCATCGGGCGAACCACCTGTCGGCTTCCTGGCCGGACACGATGATGCCGGCTTCGGTGAGGGCGAAACCGGTCGCGACCGCGGCACCGAGGATGGCGGTCACGACCGCGACCGCCAGCATGTCGCCCGGTTCGTAGAATGCGCTGTCGAAGAAGATGGGATGCAGGCCCGACAGGTCGAGCGTGACCGGAGCGGCGAGCACCGTGACCGCGCCCAGCCCGAGTCCGGATAGCACGGCAAGGCAGGCGCCCCATGCCGGTGGCGACAGATCCCGCAGTGCTTGACCCGGTGGACAGGTCAGGGCCGCGGTGGCGAGTAGGACACAGGTGATCACGGTGATCACGACGACGTGTCGAGCCCCTGCCCCGGGCAACACCCAGCCGATCGTGGCCACGGCCGCGAATGCCACCGCGATCCGTGCCGCGACAGGCCACGGATCGGCGGGTGTCGCTGGCACCGATGGGTTCAAGCGCGTACCTGTCGTGCGGGCGGGTGGCATCGCCGAACAGGCCGCGAGGAAGACGACGATCAGTCCGATGACGATGCCCGCTGTCGGGCCGACAGCGCCGGGGCGGTAAACCATGCCCCATGCCGCCAGCGATACCGCGACGACCAGTCCGGCGGGTACGGCGATGAACAGGCCGATGAACAGGCGCGGGACCGCTGCGGCCAGCTCCCACCAGGCGAACTCGGAGGTGTTGAGCTCCCGCATGTGGCCGGCGAGGAAGGCAAGCCAGCGCCGCGGCTTGTCCACGGCCGAACGGGACGTGCGCCGCAGGGACACCTCGGCGAAGGTGTCGATCAGGAACCGTTCCAGGACGGCGGCGCTGCCGAACCTGGGCCGCTCCAGTAGCTCGGCGGGGTCCGCCGTGCCGTCGGCGTAGCGCAGGCGGGCGAGCGAGACGAAAAGCGGGCTGGACAAGGCTTCGCCGAGGCTGCCCCCGGGATTGCGGTGGAGTTCGGCGATCACTCGCTGCCATCGCGCCCGCCGGGCCGGGGGTGTGGCCACGCTCAGGTAGTCGATCGCGTCCGCCGCATCGACCGGGCGCAGCTCGACCGCTGCCGCACCGGTGAGCACATCGGACGCGGCCACCGCGCGCTCGTACTCGTCGCCGCGGCAGGTCACGATCAGGCCGTGGCCCAGCGGCACGGTCCGGTTGAGCTCGCGGATGGCGGCGCCTCGCCAGCGTTCGGCGATCTCGTCGAGGCCGTCGATCAACACGAGCAGCCGGCCGCCGCCGATCAGCTGGCGCGTGAGTTCCGGTTGCGCTGCCAGGATTGGGTACCGCTGCCGGAGTGTTTGATCGAGCCAGTCCGGAAACGTCCGCCGCAGCGGGTTCCAGCTTGAGGCGGCGAGCAGCACCGGGACCGGGTCGCCGGGGTGGCGCCGGGCGAGGCTGGCGGTGACGAAGCGGATGGCGGTGGCGGTCTTACCCGCGCCGGAGCTGCCCAGCAGGACGAGCCGCCGCGACGGGATGCGGGCGAACGCGCCGGCGAGTTCGTCGAGCTGACCGGAGAGGTCGATCGGGGTGCTGTCGGACCGGTCGCCCCGGATGACGCGCCAGTCGTCCATCACCGGCCGCGCCGTGGGGCCGAACCGGATCGTCAGCGGCCACGGGTCGTGCAGATGCCGGAGCCGCTCCTCTTCCCGCCACTGCCGTTCGACCTCGTCGGCGAGCTGCTCGGCGAGCGCGGTCAGGGGTGAGCCTTGCGCGGGCTGGGCGGCGCCGACCTGTGCGGCCTGGCGGGCCGCGTACACCGCCACGACCAGGCTTGCCACCGCCATGGCGGCGCTGATCATGTCGGCTATCTCGCCGTACCGGCCGAAGCTGTCCCGGTCGGACAGCCAGGCCACGCCCATCGAGGAGACGACCACGAAGCCGGCGGCGAGCGCCGCCCACCGCCAGCCCTGGCCGGGCCGGCCGCCGCCCGTATTCACGCCCGTATCATCGTCGAGCGGTCCCTCAGGCGGCAGCCGGAAATCGGACGGGTGTTTACAGCGTCAGGGTCCAGCTGTCGACCCGCCCGGTGTCGAGTGATGCCGCGTCCTGCACGCGCAGGCGCCAGGTGCCGTCGGCCGCTTCGCCGGAGAGGTTGACGGTGAAGGTCTGGTTGACGTTGTCGGCGCTGCCGCCGCTGCGGTTGAGCAGGGTGGAGACCGTCCCGTCCGGCGCCACGAGCGAGACGACGAGGTCGCCGCGGTAGGTGTGGACGATGTGGACCTCGGCGGTCGAGGTGGACGACGCGTTCCGGTTGCAGCCGGAGATCGTGATGGGGGACTCCACTGTGGACAGGTCGGGGATCTGGACATCCGTGCCGTTGGTGGCGGTGCAGCCGGCCGTGCCTACCGTCCAGGTGAAGCCGGCCGATCCGGCGAGGCTGTCGGCGCCGGTCGCGGTGACCGTGACGTTGTAGGTGCCGGCCGTGGACGGGGTGCCGGAGACGGTGCCGGTGCCGGAGGCGATGGACAGGCCCGGCGGCAGCCCGGTCGCCGACCATGTGTACGGCGCTGTCCCGCCCGTGGCGCTGTTGGCGAGGGTTACGGCGGTGCCGGTCGTGCCCGTCTGGTTGCCGGGGTTGGCGACCGCCGGCGCTCCGGGTACCCCGCAATACTGCTGCTGCTTGCCGATTGACCGGTAGGGGCAGTCGGCGTACTCGGACAGGATCAGCACGGCGGTCTTGTTGCGCGCGGTCTGCGTCGCGATGACCTCATCGGGCGGGTAGAAGCCGCCGCCGCCCGAGGACGGGTACATCTCGAAGGTGTAGGTCCAGATGCGCTGGTCGCCCCAGAGCCAGTCGGTGATGTCGCCGTCGGTGATGTACAGGTCGCTTCCCTGTTCCGGGGTGTAGCCGTTGGTGGCCGCCATCTCCTGCCCGATGCGCCTGTAGACCGCGTTCTCGTCGACGGTCATGCCCGGGTTGACCGTGTCCGCGGTCGTGTACCCGAACGGCCACAGGATCAGCTCCGAATAGGTATGGAAGTCGATGTTTGCTTTGATCTGCTGAACGCCTCCGACCCGGCGCGACAGGACGAAGTTGCGCACCACAGCGCTCTCGGGCGCGGAGAACGCCGACGGGCCGCGGTACGTCTCCGATGACATGCTTCCGCTCGAACCGCCGCAGCAGCCCCACCTGTAACCGAAGTTGCGGTTGAGGTCGGTACCCACGAATGAGGATCCGGAGTTGGGCTGGCGGTTCTTGCGCCACGACCGGTAGGAGCCGGTGGCGATGTCGTACTCTCCGCCGTCGGGGTTGAGGTCCGGCATGATCCAGATTTCGCGGCTGTCGACCGTGTTGCGCACGCGGCTGTCCGTGGCGTACTGCCCGGTCAGCATGTTGAGCAGGTACAGCGCCATCTCGACGGTCAGGTGCTCACGCGCGTGCAGGTGCGCGTTGAACAGGATTTCGGGCTCGTTCTCGTCCGCCGCGACGTTGTCCGAGATCTTGATCGCGTAGATGTTGCGGCCCTGGTACGACTGTCCCGCCACGGTAACCCTTACCAGGTCCGGGAAGGCGGCGGCGACGTTGTTTATCTCCGTAACCATCTCGGAGTAGTTGTGATAGTTGGAGTCGGCCGGTGGGAAGTCGAGGGTGCCCACGTCCCCGGCCGCGGGCGCCGGCATGACCTCGAGGGTGAACCCCAATGCCCTGATGTGCACGGCCTCCGACCGGGTGGCGTGGACATAGAGCTTGCCGTGCTCGATGTAGTCGATGGACGCACCGGTGCGTGCCACGGCATTGCGGTCGGCGAACGTCTTGGGGCCGGTCACCCGGTATTCGGAGACCGTGTCGGGCCCGTCGGATCCTGTGGCGGGGGCGCCTAGGGTGAATGCCGCCCCCACGGCCATTGCGCACAGGAGTACAGCGACCTGTCGTCGCATTGAAGCCTCCCTATGGTTCGGCGAGTCGTTGACACATGCAAACACTCGAATGCGTCGGGGCGCAAGAGCGGGCATAATCAGGCCCTATGAGGTACGACGTCGTTGTCATCGGCTCCGGATTCGGCGGGAGCGTCGCCGCGCTGCGCCTCGTCGAGAAGGGCTACTCGGTTGCCGTGCTCGAGGCCGGAAGGCGGTACGAGGACAAGGACTTCCCCAAGACAAGCTGGCGGCTGCACAAGTTCCTGTGGGCTCCGGCGCTTGGCTTCCACGGCATCCAGCGGATCACGCTGCTGCGCGGGGACGAGAAGGGCGCGGGCGTGCTCGTGCTCGCCGGCGCCGGGGTGGGCGGCGGTTCCCTCAACTACGCCAACACCCTCTACCGTCCGCTCGACGCGTTCTACAACGATCCGCAGTGGCGTGGCATCGCGGACTGGAAGGCGGAGCTGGCCCCGCACTACGACACCGCCGAGCGGATGCTCGGGGTGGTCACCTACGAGCGCATGACCGCCGCGGACGAGGCGGTCAAGCGGGTGGCCGAGCGGATGGGGGCGGGCCACACCTTCCACAAGACGAGGGTCGGCGTTTTCCTTGGCATGCCTGGACAGGAGGTCCCCGACCCGTACTTCGGCGGCGAGGGCCCGCCGCGCACCGGCTGCCTGCACTGCGGCGAGTGCATGACCGGCTGCCGCCACGGCGCCAAGAACACCCTCGTCAAGAACTACCTCTACCTCGCCGAGAAGAAGGGCGCGAAGATCTTCCCGCGCACCACGGTCAAGCAGGTGCGCCCCACCGGGAACGGCTACCTCGTCAACGGCACCTTCGAGGCCGAGCACGTCGTCTTCGCCGCGGGCGCCCTCGGCACGCAGAAACTGTTGCACGCCATGAAGGCTCAGGGTCACCTGCCGCGGCTGTCCGACCGCCTGGGCTTCCTGACCCGCACCAATTCCGAGTCCTTGGTCGGCGCCACCGTGCTGCAGAAGCAGGCGCGCAAGCGCCGGCTTGACTACACCGACGGGGTGGCGATCACCAGCAGCTTCCACCCCGACGAGCGCACGCACATCGAGCCGGTCCACTACGGCAAGGGCTCGAACTCCATGGGGCTCTTGCAGTCCCCGCCGACCGAGGGTGGTCCCGGCCGCTTCGGCCGGTTCCTCAAGGCCTTCACGAAACCCCCGTTCAACTACATTCGGGCCATGTCGGTACGCCGCTGGTCGCAGCGCACGATCATCGCGCTCGTCATGCAGTCGCACGACAATTCACTCACGGTCCGCTATCGCAAGGGCAAACTCCGTGCGGTGCTTGGGCACGGTGCGCCCAACCCGACCTGGATCCCGGAGGGCAACGAGGCCGTCCGCCTGCTCGCCGAGGACATCGGCGGCATCCCCGGCGGCACCATGACCGAGATGTTCGACATCCCGATGACCGCGCACATCCTTGGCGGCGCCGTCATCGGCGACTCACCCGAGACCGGTGTCATCGACAAGTATCACCGCGTTTTCGGGCACAAGAATTTACACGTCGTTGACGGAGCCGCGGTCAGCGCCAACCTGGGCGTCAACCCGTCCCTGACGATAACGGCCCAGGCAGAGCGCGCGTTCTCGTTCTGGCCACGTAAAGGCGATCCTGACACTCGACCCCTTCCCTGAACGCATGAGACGGATCGTCTACGTGCTGCTGCTGGTGCTGTGACTGTCCGCAAGGTTTGGACCGCCGCTTCATTGCACTGCAAGGGTTTTCGCTGCTCGGGTTCACGCTGAGCGCGGTCGCCGGGGTGCTGCCCCAGATCGACTTCACCCCCACCCTCACCGGCCTCGTCACCGGGGTCGTCCTGCCGATAGTGGTGATTGTCTACTGTGGACATCTTCTTGAGCGGCGTCGCGCCTGAGCACGCCTCCGCCCTCATCGCCGGCCTGCTCGCCCTCATTGTCATCCCCTTTGCCACGAAGGGGGATCCGGTCAACCGCTGGGCCGCGTCCCTGCTCGGGTTCGCCGCTGCGGTGCACCTCTTCCTGCCGTTCGGTCACGCGGGCGGCATGACCGTGCCGTATCTGTTGAGCGCGTTGGCCTTCGGCGCGCTCGCCGTCCTCGCCCACCTGGGCCGGGCGTGGCGCCTCGGCACCGCGATCCTATGCCCGGCAACGGTTGTGGCCTACCTTATCTGGGGTGGCGACATCGACCAGGCCGGTATCCTGACCGTCCTCGCCGTGCTGCTCGCCGGCGCGGTCATGTGGATCGCGTCCTTCCAGGCGCACCAGGCGACGAACGCCGCCTCACCCGCCGTCGGCCACCACCACTGTGACCAGCACGAGCACATCGCCCGGGCGCAGGCGGGCGTCATCATGCGCCCGCTCAAGGAAAACCGGGGGGCAAGCGCCGCGGAAACGAAGGCCGCCGTTGAGCTCTTTCAAGCGACGGTTTCAGCGGGTACCGGATACAAGCGCCTCTCCGACGCACTGGCAGCCAGTTACCGGTACCCCCTAGGAAACCGTGAGGGAATGGACGTGCATCTTGAACACCCTGAATTCAAAAAGGACGGCCGCGTCCTCGACCCCGAACGCCCGGAGATGCTTGTCTACGCCATCGAGGGCGGCAAGGCCACGCTGCTCGGCGTCGTGTTCGTCATGGAACGGGCCGGTCAGCCCGGTGCCGCGCCCGGCGGCCCGATCACCCTGTGGCACGCGCACAACCTCTGCGTTTCGCTGATGCCGCCCGGGATCGGGATCGTCACCCCGTATGGCGGTTGCCCGTCCCTGTCCATCACCATCACGATCCCGGAGATGATGCATCTGTGGATCATCGATCCGCCCGGTGGGCCATACGCCGAGGGGATAGACAAACAGTGGACGCTCGGCTATCACCGCGAGCACGGGCTGGCCTTGTAGTCTCTGCCCCGTGCGGGGATTGATGGCTGTGACGATAATGTGCCTTTTAGCTGCTGGCTGTGACAATCCGGACGACACTCCGGAGGCGGGGTCCGGCACTCATGACCCCTCGCCGCCGGCATCCGCGGTCGAGGAGCCACGTTCGCCGCTCGCCATGCTGCCCTCCGCCGCCGCCCACTCCTCCGCACCCTCCGGGGCAAACCGCGGCCAGGGCACGTTCGGCCGGATCGCGAGCGGCGGCACCGATATCGTCGGCTCGGCCGGCACCGTCGTCACCTACTGCGTGCGGGTCGAGGACGGCATCACCTCCTTCGAACCGGACGGGGTCGCCGCGGTCGTCGATGCCGCCCTGGCCGACAACCGCAGCTGGATCGCCGGCAAGAGGTGGCGCTTCCAGCGCCTGTCCCACTGCGAAAACGTCCGCCTCAAGGTGAACCTGGCGACCCCGCCGACCGTCGACCGCAACTGCGCCGGGGCGGCGCAGACCGTGGGGCAGTGGTCGTGCTTCAACAACCGGGCGGTCTTCATCAACCTGACCCGCTGGACCGTGGGCGTTGTGCACGCCGGGGGCGACCTGCCCGGGTACAGGGTGATGGTGGTCAACCACGAGGTCGGCCACTCGCTCGGCTTTTCGCACGTGACGTGCCCGGGCGCCGGCAAGACCGCCCCGATCATGCTGCCGCAGTCGCGTGGCCTGAACGGGTGTGTCTTCAATCCCTATCCGTACCCGGACGGGGTCAATTACGTGGGTTGAAATATTCTTGCTGCATGACGACACCTCGCCCTGTCCTCGTGGTCGACTTCGGCGCCCAGTACGCACAGCTGATCGCGCGCCGGGTGCGCGAGGCGCACGTCTACTCGGAGATCATCCCGCATTCGATGCCGATCGATGAGATAATCGCCAAGAACCCCGCCGCCATCATCCTTTCGGGTGGGCCGTCGAGCGTCTACGAGCCGGGTGCCCCGCAGGTCGACGCGAAGCTCTTCGACGCGGGCGTCCCGGTTTTCGGCATCTGCTACGGCTTTCAGGCGATGGCGCGGGCGCTGGGCGGCACGGTGGCGCACACCGGCTCCCGCGAGTTCGGCGGCACACCCGTCACCTTGAACCCTGGCGCCCTCTTCCAGGACCTGCCGGCGGACCAGAACGTCTGGATGTCGCACGGCGACTGCGTGACCGTGGCACCGGCCGGCTTCACCGTCACCGCCTCCTCGGCGGGCGCCCCGGTCGCCGCGTTCGAGAACGTCGCGCACGGCTTCGCCGGCGTCCAGTTCCACCCCGAGGTGGCGCACACCCCGCACGGGCAGCGCATGCTGGAGCGCTTCCTGTATGAGGTGGCGGGCATCGAGCCCAGCTGGACCATGGGCAGCGTCATCTCCGACCAGGTCGCCGCGATCCGCGCGCAGGTCGGCGACGGTGCCGTGGTCTGCGGCCTGTCCGGCGGGGTCGACTCGACGGTGGCCGCCGCGCTCGTGCACAAGGCCGTCGGCGACCAGCTCACCTGCGTCTTCGTCGACCACGGGCTGCTGCGGGCGGGCGAGGCCGAGCAGGTGGAGCGGGACTACATCGCCGCCACCGGCTTCAAGCTCAAGGTGGTCGACGCGTCGGCCCAGTTCCTCGCCGCGCTCGACGGGGTCACCGACCCCGAGGAGAAGCGCAAGATCATCGGGCGGGAGTTCATCCGTACCTTCGAGGCGGCGGTCCCGACCGACACCCGGTTCCTGGTGCAGGGCACCCTCTATCCGGACGTGGTCGAGTCCGGCGGCGGGACAGGCACGGCCAACATCAAGAGCCACCACAACGTGGGCGGCCTCCCCTCCGACATGCAGTTCCAGCTCGTCGAGCCGCTGCGCACCCTGTTCAAGGACGAGGTGCGGGCGCTCGGCGTCGAGCTGGGCCTGCCCGAGGCGATGGTGTGGCGGCACCCGTTCCCCGGCCCCGGCCTGGCCATCCGCATCGTCGGCGCCGTGACCGCCGAGCGTCTGGAGATCCTTCGCGCCGCCGATATCATTGCGCGCCAAGAACTTACCGCCGCCGGCCTGGACCGCGACGTCTGGCAGTTCCCGGTGGTGCTGCTGGCCGACGTCCGCTCGGTCGGCGTGCAGGGCGATGGCCGCACCTACGGTCACCCGCTCGTGCTGCGCCCGGTGTCCAGTGAGGACGCGATGACCGCCGACTGGTCCCGGCTGCCCTACGACCTGCTCGCTCGCATCTCGACCCGCATCACCAACGAGGTTCGCGACGTCAACCGGGTCGTGCTCGACGTGACCTCCAAGCCGCCCGGCACGATTGAATGGGAGTAGGTTTCTTCACCCGATGCCGAGATAAGAGGAATGAGATTTTCTCAGAATTCGGACATCTTGTTCTTCACCCTCCGGTGCGGAAGAATGATTCTCCGTGACCGCGATAGAGCCGATGGAGGCACTGCGGCGCATCGCCGCGTACGCAGTCATCACCGACGCTTGCCAAAAAGTGTTGCTGGTGCGCGCTTCCGAGCTGTCCGGCACCCCCGGCGCGTGGTCGCTTCCGGGCGGCGCGGTCTCGCACGGCGAGCATCCGAATGAGACGGTGGTGCGCGAGACGGCCGCCGAGACGGGCCTGAGCATCGCGGTCCGCGGCCTTTCCGACGTCCTCGCCGACATGCGATCGCTGCCGCATCGCGGCGTCATGCTCCACACCGATCGGGTCATCTACACCGCTGGCGTGCGCGGCGGCAGCCTGCGGCCGCGGGTCGGCCAGCCCACCGACCTTGCACAGTGGGTCTCGCTTGATGAGATGGCTGAGTTACCGCTCAGGCGTTTCACCGCGGTCGCTTTAGGACTGCCGGCAACTGAAGAACAGGTACCCGATGAGGTCCCTGATTTTCCTTCCTTCCATGCCGCTCCCGGGCCGGATGGCCTGCACCGGGCGCAAAGGTTCGCGGCATACGCCGTGGCGACCGACCGCCAGCGCCGCGTCCTGCTGACCAGGGTCGCGCCGAACTATCCCGGCGCGGGGCGCTGGCACCTGCCCGGCGGCGGCACCGACTATGGCGAGCAGCCCGGCGCGGCGCTCATCCGCGAGCTGGCCGAAGAGACGGGGCAGCGCGGGCGGCTGGTCGAGCTGCTGGGCGTGGCGAGCCACCGCGATCCGGCGTCGCTTGGCCCCGAGGGCTACCCCATCGACTGGCACGGAGTCCGCGCCTTCTACAGGGTCCAGGTCGACCGGGCCACCCGGCCCCGCGTGCACGACCACGGCGGTTCCACCGCCGAGGCGTGCTGGATGCCGGTGGCTGAGGCGGCGGCACTGGAGGCCGACGAGATCACCGAGGTCACGGCCGAGGCGCTGCGGGCGGCCTTCCCCGGCTAGCCTGGTCCGGTGGAGAAGCGCAGAAGGATTGGCGCGTATGGCATCGCGCGCGACGATCGGGGCCGCATCCTGCTGGTGAGGTCCTCACCGCGGTCCAACAACCCGGGCAAGTGGGTGCTGCCCGGCGGCGGCCTGGACCACGGCGAGGATCCGAATCTGGGTGTGGTGCGGGAGTTCCGGGAAGAGACCGGGCTCGACATCGCGATCACCGGTCTGCGCGACGTCTTCGCGGACTTCGTCGAGTTCCGCTGGCGCAATGTGATCCTCCATCATGACCGGATCGTCTTCGATGTCGAAGTGACCGGCGGCGAGCTGGTCGGGGAGAGCGGCGGCACCACCGACCTGCCGGCCTGGGTGGCGCCGGAGGAGATCCCGTCGCTTGACCTGAACCCTTTTGCCGCAAGGGTTCTGGGTGTGCCCACGGTGAACCCGGATGACGCGCGGCGACCGGAGGCCGCCGACGAGGCCGGCGAGACCGCCTCGGACGGGCGCGCCTTCGACGAGCGGACCAAGCGGGTCGTGCGCTTCGGCGCCTACGGCGTGGTCACCGACTCCCGGGACCGCGTCCTGCTGTCTTTGATCTCCGAGGGGTACCCGGGGGCGGGTCGCTGGCACCTGCCGGGAGGCGGCACGGACTGGGGCGAGCAGCCCGGCGAGGGCCTGCTCCGGGAGATCTACGAGGAGTCCGAGCAGCGCGGGGAGGTCACCGGGCTGGTCAAGGTGGGAGCCCGGCACAACCCGGCGGCGATGGGTCCCGAGGGCGAGCCGCTGGACTGGTACACCGTTCGGGCAGTGTTCAACGTCTATGTGGCCGACCCCACGGAGGCGAGGGTCACCGAGTCGGCCGGGTCCACGGCGCAAGCGCGCTGGTTCTCGCGGTCAGAGCTGCGTCAGATCGACCTCAGCGACCTCGCACGGGGTGAATTGCTTCATAACGGCTGATGTTTCGGGCCGCTACACTTGGCTGGTAATTGAAGCAAAAACCCCCGGAATGTCCGTTACTTGGGTATCGCCAAGGCAGGTGTTCTTGTGCGATGGTGTAGCCGCAGAGATGGATCAGTGGCCCGCCCGGCGCTCCCGCCAGGGCGATGTCGCAGGTCCTGACCTGCGACAACAAGGCCGGACGGTCCGCTGAGGCGGCGGAAAGGAACCGACCCGGCAATGGAGGGACGACACGTGCCGAGAGCCATTTGGCGTCGGCGTCGGACGATGGACAGCCCGCGTCCGGCCGGCAGGCAGTGGACAGGCCGGCTACGCGCCGGTGGATCCAAGGCCCGGCAGATGCTGCTGGTCCCCGTGGGGCGGTTGCGCCGCCGCCACGGCATCGAGACGCCCCATGTTGTACTGCCCGGCCTTGACGCCAGCGACCTGCGCGCGATCGAGGAGGCCGCGGCCCGCCCCAGCGAGGAGCCCACGGCACCGACGACAATCCCGCTACTGCCGGGCGAGCGCACCCTTGACCGCCGGCTCAAGTTCGGCCTGGTGCAGGCGTGCACCCTGAGCAGCCTGCTGCTGGGCATGACCGCGATCTTCCTGGCGGTCACCGGCTCCGACCCGCGCTGGGGCGCCCTGTGCCTGCTGGCCTGCATCACGTTCGACGGCCTTGACGGGGCCCTGGCTCGCCGGTTCGGCGTCGCCAGCCCGTTCGGGGTACAGATGGACTCGCTGGGCGACATGACCTCTTTCGGCATCGCCGCGCCCGTCGTTATCTATTCGGCCCTCTCGGGCAAGATCGCGACGCCTGTGCTGGTTGCCGCTTGCGCCATGGTTGCCGCGTGCGCCGCGATCCGGCTGGCCCGGTTCAACGTCTCGCCCAAGGACGGCCGCTTCTTCTGCGGCGTACCCACCACGATGGCCGCGACCGTACTGGCGCTCAGCGTGCTGATCGGCCTGTCGCTGCCGCCGACCTGGATCGTCGCCGGCGTGATCCTCCTGGCCATCTCGATGGTCTCGAGCTTCCCGTATGCCAAGCTCGCCAAGGTCTTCAAGTTGCCGCCGTGGCTGCTCGTCATCCCGGTGCTGGGCATCCTGATCAACGCCCAGCTGACCTTCGGTGTCATCGTGCTGGCGTACCTGGTCAGCGGCCCCATCCTGTGGGCCCGCCAGCGCAAGGACGCTCTAGCCTGAACATTGGCGCGTGCAAAGCAACGCGCGGCAGCGCCCCTCTGAAGCCGACGAATGTGGCAGACCGATCTTGCAAGCAAAGAGCGCGCTTGCAAGATCGGCAGCCCCACACGCCGGCGGGGCGCTGCGGTATTGACGGGGCTTACTTCCAGCGGGCGATGATGGTCGAGCCGCCGACCACGCGGTCGCCCGGCGCGACGATCGCCTCGGCGAGGTCTGCCCGCAGGTACACGTCGGTCCGTGAGCCGAACCGGATCAGCCCGAAGCGCTCACCCTTGGCCAGCAGTGCCCCGAGCGGGGCGCGCTGCACGATCCGCCGCGCGATCAGCCCGGTCCGCTGCGCCACCACGACCTTGCCGTGCGCCGGGGTCTCCAGCACCGTGTACGCCGCGACATTGTGCTCCGCTTCCGGCTTCATCGCGGCCGCATACCCGCCGTCCTCAACGAAGTAGTCGACCACCTTGCCGGCCACCGGCGACCGGTTGACGTGCACGTCGAGCACTGACAGGAAGACGGCGATGCGCAGGAACTCCTCGTCGGCGAAGCGCTCGTCCACGACGTGCTCGACGCTCAGGACCTTGCCGTCGGAGGCGGCGACCACGGCGGTCGGATCCGCCGGAATCTCGCGTTCCGGGTCGCGGAAGAAGGCGGCGACGGGGGCGGCGGCCAGGGCCGGGATGAGCCACGCCCGCGACTTGGGGCGGACCAGGCGCAGGACGGCGGCGGCGCCGAGGAAGATGCCGGCGGCGGCGACACCGTTGGAGTCGATGTTCATGGTGCCGGACAGGGGCACGCTCGACGGCCGGAAGGCCGGGCTGAGCTTGTCGGCTATGGCCACATCCGCCTCGGAGAAGCGCAGCCGGTGGATGCGGACCGGGGGAGTGTTGCGCAGCACCAGGTCTGAGCCGACGCCTTGGCGGGCGGCGATGCGGTCGAGCTCGTCGGTGGCGCCGCCGGACAGGCCGGGCAGGGCTACGGCCGGGATCACGAGCATGCCGCCGGCCGCGACCACCTTGCTGAGCTGATCGACGGTGTTGCGTGCCTCCTCGCCCGAGCCGACCACCGGCTCGGCGACGATGACCAGCTCGGCGGGTTCGGCCTCGCTGAGGTCGGCGACGACCTTGACGCGTTCGCGTACAAAACTGCCCATGGTGGCGATCTGGTCGGCCACCGTGTTGTCGGCGGCGACGACGGTCAGCCGGTCACCGGGCAGCAGCGAATCGAGGGCTTCCGCCAGCACAAGGGAATCGGCTCCGGCCCCCACCAGCACGGCGGCCTTGGGCCCGGCGTGGCGGGCAAGCTCGGTGGTGAGCGTCTTGGCCGCACGTTCGCCGATGCTGATCTGGCCGAGGGGGCCTAGCGGCGTGGACGAAAGCTGGCTCATGCCAAAGCCTCCTGCGTCGGCCGTTCCTGACGGTTGGAGTGTCCGCTCATGCCGTCAGCATAGGCTCCCCCTCGGCGGGTGTTTACCGCGCCTGCTCGGCGTCGGCCTCTTCACCCTCTTCGACAATTTCGGTTTCGGCCTCATCGACGGGTTGCGGCGCGGGTTTCCGCGACGGGATCAGCGCGGTGATCGCTCCGACGACCCCCAGGAGGATCAGCCCACCGGCGATGAACCACCCGACGCTGGGCAGGTCCAGATCCAGGTAACTGGTGGCCAGGTACCCCCCGGCAATCAAAATGAATATCAGGCCGAATGCAAGCGAAATCGAATCGGTGCGGTGCGCTTTCATCGGATCACCTCCGCGTGTCCAAAGCGGACGTCCAGCCGGATCAGGAGGTTTCCGCCTCCGGGGCCGTCCTCGCCCAGGTCATCCTGCTCGTAGTCGACGCCCACCCCGTTTGAGACCCTGCCGAACACGACGGCATCGCCGAAGCTGATGTCCGAGACGACCCGGGTATCTACGTTGGGCGGCAACAGGATCTGCAGGTTCCCGAAGCTGATCTCGGCCGAGATCTCCCTGTCCTGCCCGGCGAAGTCCACCTGTGTCAGGTCCAGCGTGGCCTCGCCGAAGCGCTGCTCGTAGTTGTCGGAGACGCGGTCGATGGTGGCCGGGTTCCACATCACATTGCCGCCGCGGGTGCGCTGCCCGATGTCCGAGGCGTCGGCCACCGCCGGCAGCAGGATGGTGAGCACGATGCCGAGCGCGATGAACCCGCGCGCCCGCCCGTACCAGGCGCCGATGATCAAACCGATGCCGACCATCCCCAGCGCCACCGCGAAGTAGGCGGCGCCCGGCACGCCGGCGCCGGCCATGTCCGCCACGCCCATGAGCCCAAGGGCGATCAATATGAGGCCGAAGATGAGCCGGCCGAGGCGGGAAGGTTCCGGCTTCTGGACAAATTTCGGGGGTACCGGTGGAAGAGGCGGCTGTGGATAGGGACCGTGCGGTGCGAACGGCGGCTGGTAGCCGCTGACCGGGGGTCCGATCGCGCCCGGCAGGGGCTCGGTGACCGGCTCGCCCGGCGCGGGCTGCACCGGCGACGCCGGCGTCCCCATCGACATAGGCTGCTGCATCGGCGGCGGCGGCATCGCCGGCCGCGTGTTCGGGGCCCGGTTGTTGATCGCTATCGCGACGATCACGATGCCGACGGCGGCCATGACGGCCACCACCCAGCTGTCGGTGAGCCCACCTAGCAGCAGCACCGCGATGACGCCCAGGATCAGCGTGAACAGGGTGGAGGTGCTGGACGTGCCGCGGCCCAGCAGGGCCTCGACCGGGGAGGCTGTGTCCCCCTCTGCGGGCATGAGCAGCCAGCCGGTGACGTAGATGACGATGCCGATGCCGAAGATGGCCAGGACACCGATGAGCACCCGCCACAGCAGCGGATCGGTGTTGGTGGCCCGGCCGATAGCCGCGCAAACTCCGGCGATGTAGCGGCCATGGCGCGGCCGCACCAGGCCCAAGCGCGTCGCCCACGGCTCCTGTGCACCGGGTGGCGGCGGCGCGGGCTGCGCCGCGGTGGTGGGTGTTTCCTCACTCATAGTTTGATAGTGCTGCCCGGAACCTCTTACCCGCCTCAGGAGCGGACCCTGACCTGACCCTGAGAAACAGTACGCCTGGATCTCCGGGGGTTACCTGTGGGCGCCTGCCACCAGCGCATGGAACGATCGTCGTGTGCCCGAGACCGCGGCGCGGCCGTCGACCCGGCCGCCGACACCCCGCCTGACCCGCTCCCGCGGCGACCGTCTGGTCGCCGGGGTCGCCAGCGGGATCGCCGCGCATCTCGGCCTGTCGCCCACGCTGGTCCGGGTGGCCTTCGTGCTGCTGACCGTCTTCAACGGGCTGGGCGCCCTGCTTTACGCGGTGTTCTGGGCGGTGATGCCGGTGGCGGAGGGCTCGCCCGTGCCCCGGCGGGAGCCGCTGCGCCTGCTGCCGTTCGTGCTCGGCGGCCTCGGGCTGATCGTGGCGGCCACACTGCTGAACACGCAGGACCCCGGTTCGATGGTGGCGGGCTGGCTGATCGCGCTGATCGCGATCGGCGCCGGCATCATCTGGCACCAGTCCCAGCGCGCGTCCACCCCGGCCGCCTCGACCGCGGCCTACTCCTGGCTGGGCGCACTGGCGACCGCGCGGGGCAAGCGCATGTTCGTGCTGCGCTTCGTCGCCGGTGCCGTGCTGGTGGTCGCCGGTGTCATCGGCCTGCTGGTGGTGTACTCCCCGGGCCAGGTCGACGTGCAGTGGACAGACCTGTGGAAGGCGTTGATCTTCTCGCTGGCCGCCGTGGCCGGGGTGGCCCTGGTCGCGGCGCCGCTGCTGTGGCGCACCCTGATGGCGCTGCGCTCCGAGCGCGAGGGCCGCATCCGCGAACAGGAGCGCGCCGAACTCGCCGCCATGATCCACGACCAGGTGCTGCACACGCTGGCGCTGATCCAGCGCAACGCGGGCGACTCGACCACGGTCCAGCGCCTCGCCCGCGGGCAGGAGCGTTCCCTGCGCAACTGGCTCTACCAGCCGACCGGCTCGCCCAACGAGCACTTCGCCGCCGCGCTCGAGCAGGCGTCCGCGGAGATCGAGGACACCTACGGGCTGACCGTCGAGACCGTCGTCGTCGGCGACCGCCAGGTCGACGAGCGGGTCGCCGCCCTGGTCGCGGCGGCGCGGGAGGCGATGGTCAACGCGGCCCGCCATGCCGGGGTGCGGACCATATCCCTGTACGCCGAGGCGGAACCGTCCCAGCTGAGCGTCTTCGTCCGCGACCGCGGTGTGGGGTTCGACTTGGAGACGGTTGATGATATGCGGCACGGGGTACGCGGCTCCATCATCGGCCGGATGGACCGCCACGGCGGCCGGGCCGAGATTCGCAGCGAACCGGGCGAGGGCACGGAGATCCGGCTGCACCTGCCGGTGGCTCAGGTAAAGGAGGTTGCCGGCGATGAGTGATCGCCTCAAGGTTTTTCTGGTCGACGACCACGGCATGTTCCGGGCCGGCGTCCGGGCCGAGCTGGGTGAGCATGTCGACGTCGTCGGCGAGGCGGCGACGGTCGCGCAGGCCGTCTCGCTCATCGCCGCCACCGAGCCGGACGTGGTCCTGCTCGACGTACACATGCCCGACGGCGGCGGCCGCGCGGTGCTCGAGGGCATCCGCAAGTCGCACCCGCAGGTGCGTTTCCTGGCGCTGTCCGTCTCGGACGCGGCCGAGGACGTGATAGGGCTGATCCGGGCGGGAGCCCGCGGCTACGTCACCAAGACGATCTCGCCGGAGGATCTTGTGGCGGCCATCCGCCGGGTCGCCGAGGGCGACGCCGTCTTCTCGCCGCGCCTGGCCGGCTTCGTGCTCGACGCGTTCGCCGCCCGGCCCGACGCCACGATCGCCGACCCCGAGCTTGATCAGCTGACCAATCGCGAGCGTGAGGTGCTGCGGTTACTCGCACGCGGGTATGCGTATAAAGAAATTGCTAAGGAATTGTTCATCTCCATCAAGACCGTGGAGACCCACGTGTCTAATGTGCTGCGCAAGCTGCAGATGTCCAATCGCTACGAGCTGTCCCGCTGGGCGGCGGACCGGCGGCTACTCTAACCGCCTAACGGTTCCGACAAGGTAACGGGTTGGTATCAGGGCCTTCCAATGGGTGCGCGCGGAGTGCAAGAGTGTGGCCACCTCACACCCCCTCGTGAGCGCCTGAGGAGGCTTACGCATGCGCGGGATATCCCCCATGAAGATGGCGGTCGCCGCGACCGCCGTCGCGCTTTTTGCTTCGGGTTGCCAAAGTAGTTCCGAGCCTGAGGCTGGGAACGACGGCGGCACACTCCGTGTCTACGCCACCGAACCAGCTGGACTGATGACCGGTGCCAACGACTCCCCGTCGATCGCCGTCTTGCGTCAGCTCTACGCCGGTTTGGTCGAGTTCGACGCCAAGACAGGCGCCGTGAAGATGAACCTGGCTCAAAGCATTGAATCGACCGATAACACCACCTGGACCGTCAAGCTCAAGCCGGGCTACACGTTCGACAACGGTGAGGCGTTGACGGCCGACTCCTTCATCGAGGCGTGGAACTGGGTGGCCTATGGGCCCAACGCCCAGCCCAACTCGTACTTCATGTCGCACATCATCGGTTACGCCGACACCCAGTCGGAGGACCCGGACGGCACCGGCCCGCAGAAGGCGCCGGACCCCAAGTCCAAGACCATGTCGGGTCTGAAGAAGGTCGACGACAACAGCTTCACCGTGACCCTGGACAAGCCGTTCGTCGGCTTCCCCGCCACGGTGGGTTACCCCGGCTTCTTCCCGCTCGCCAAGGCCTGCCTCGCCGACGCCAAGAAGTGCAACGAGCACCCGATCGGCAACGGCCGGTACAAGATGGAGGGCGACTGGAAGCACAACGTCGAGGTCAAGGTCGTTCGCAGCGACAGCTGGAAGGGTGACAAGGGCAAGTCCGCCGCCATCCAGTACAAGATCTACGACAAGAACACCACGGGCTACGCCGACTACCAGGCCGGCGAGCTGGACGTGTTCGACAACGTCCCGCCGGCCAACTACAAGGACGCCGTCGCCGGCTACAAGGACACCCTGTTCGAGCAGGCCAGCAACTCGTTCACCTACGTCGGCTTCCCGCTGTACGACGCTCGCTTCACCAACGTCAAGCTCCGCCAGGCGATCTCGCTGGCGATCGACCGGCAGCAGGTCATCGACAAGATCTTCTTCGGACGCTTCCGTGCGGCCGAGGGTGTCGTGAGCCCGAACTTCCAGGGTGCGCGGCCCGGTGCCTGCGCCAACTGCAAGTACGACCCGGCCAAGGCCAAGCAGCTGCTGACCGAGGCGGGCGGCTGGACCGGCGGCAAGCTCACCCTGTGGGCAAACGCGGGTGCCGGTCACGCTGAGTGGCTGAGCGCCGTGGGCGACCAGCTCAAGGCCAACCTCGGAATCGAGTACGAGCTCAACGAGACCCTGCAGTTCCCGCAGTACCTGCAGACCGCCGACGACAAGAAGTTCACGGGCATGTACCGCCTCGGCTGGAACCCGGACTACCCGGTGCTCGAGACCTACCTGGCCCCGCTGTACGGCACCGGCGGTTCGTCGAACAACTCCGGCTACACCAACAAGGAGTTCGACGACCTCGTGACCAAGGGCAACGGTTCCAAGACGCTGGACGAAGGCATCAGGTTCTACCAGCAGGCCGAGGACATCATCGTCCGTGACCTGCCGGTCGTTCCGATGTGGTTCGGCAAGACCACCGTGCTCTACAGCAAGACCGTCAAGGGTGGTATCCCGTACAACACGATCAACGGCGTTGAGTTGCACAACATTCAACTCTAGTGATCTGACGATCACCGATATCTGATCCGCCTAACGCGGGGCGGTGTCCGGGCATGCCTCGGACACCGCCCCGAAGGCTCCGAGAGGAGGACCAGATGGGGCGCTACGTCGTGCGACGTTTGCTGCAGTTCATCCCCACTGTCCTGGGAACTCTGTTCCTGCTTCACTATCTGACCTCCGTGGCGATCCAGTTCGGAGGCAACCCGGTCCGGTCCCTGTTCGGTGACCGCACACCGCCACCCGAGCAACTGCGCCAGATGACCGAGCAATTCGGTCTGGGCGACCCCTGCCTGACTCGCAAGGGCGACTGGTGCATCGAGCTTTTCGGGCAGCGCCTGCAAAACATCTTCCTTCATTTCGACTTCGGGCAGAGCCTGTCTCCCCGCCGCGACGTGACCGCGGTGCTGGCAGACGCCCTGCCGTACACCATCAAGCTCACCCTCATAGCGTTCGTCGTGGAGGCGATCATCGGCCTGTCCGCCGGTACCCTGGCGGGCCTGCGCAACGGCAAGTTCTCCGACTACGTCGTGCGGATCGCGACGGTGCTCATGATCTCCGTCCCGATCTTCGTCTCCGCCGTGCTCGCGCAGAAGTTCATCGGGGTCAAGTTCGGCAACTGGCTGCGCACGGATCTCGGGGCGCCAGACTGGCTGGGCCGGGGGCTCTTCGGCGCGGCATACAAACCGGAGTATCCCTTCATCAGCCTTATCCTGCCCGGCATCGTGCTGGGCACGCTGACGATCGCTTCCACCGCGCGGCTGACTCGCAGCAGCCTGCTGGAGAACCTGCGCGCTGATTATGTGCGCACGGCGAAAGCCAAGGGCCTCAAGAGCACCCGCGTCGTCGGCGTGCACACCCTGCGCAACTCGCTGATCCCGGTCGTGACAACGCTCGGCCTGTCGATCGGCGCCTACATGAGTGGCGCGGTCGTGACCGAAGGCGTCTTCCGGGTTCCGGGAGTAGGCTTCACCATCTTCCGGGCGATCGGGCAGGGTGAGCCAATGGTTCTGCTCGGGATCACCACCGTCCTGGTGCTGATCTATCTCGTGCTGAACCTGCTCGTGGACCTCCTGTACGCCGTGCTCGACCCGAGGATTCGTTATGAGTGATCTGACTACGGCGGTTACTACCGCCGAACCTCCGCCCTCAACACAGGCGGGGCCGGGCTCGGAGCGCAGTGCGAGCCTGTGGGCCGACGCCGGACGCGAGCTGATCCGCAACCCGGTCTTCGTGGTCTCCTCGCTGTACATCCTGGTGATGGCGTCCTTCGCCGTGGTGCCGAAGCTGTGGACGCAGCAGGATCCGCAGGCGTGCAACCTCAACAACAGCATGTTGCCGATGTTCACGCCGGGACACTGGGCCGGCGCGAGCCAGCGCGGCTGCGACTACTGGAGCCACGCCGTCTATGGTGCGTCGCCGTCGCTGCGGATCGCTCTCCTGGCGACCCTCGGCATCATCCTGATCGGCATGCCGCTGGGCATCCTCGCCGGTTTCTACGGCGGCTGGGTCGACGCGGTCATCTCGCGCCTGATCGACATCGTGTTCGCCCTGCCGTTCCTGCTGGGCGCGCTGGTGATCCTGGCGATGCTGCGCAAGTACAGCATCTGGACGATCACTCTGGTGCTGGTGGTGCTCGGCTGGACCACGCTCGCACGGATCATGCGGGCAAGTGTGATCTCGGCGAAGAGCCTCGACTACGTGCAGGCGGCAAAATCCTTGGGCGCCAGCAATTCCCGGCTGATGTTCCGGCACATCCTGCCCAACGCCATCGCGCCGGTCTTCGTGGTCGCGACGATCGCGCTGGGCGGCTTCGTGGCGACGGAGGCGACCCTGACCTTCCTTGGGGTCGGGTTGCAGCTCCCGTCGGTGTCGTGGGGACTGATGATCTCGACGCATGACGACTTCATCGAGCTGGCGCCGCACCTAACCCTGGTCCCGGTGACGCTGCTCGTCGGCACGGTCCTGTCCTTCATCTTGATCGGCGACGCGCTGCGCGACGCCCTGGACCCGAAGCTGAGGTGACGGGCGTGGCATCAACGACCGAGATACAAACCCGCCTGGATCCGTCGATCCCCGGCACCGATCCGCATGCGGCCCTGCTCGCGGTGGAGGACCTGCGGGTCGAGTTCCGCACGCGAATCGGCGTCGCCAAGGCCATCAACGGCGTGTCGTTCGAGGTCAACTCGGGCGAAACCCTTGCCATCCTTGGGGAATCGGGCTGCGGCAAGTCGGTGACGGCGCAGGCCATCATGGGTATCATCGACAGCCCACCGGGGTTCGTCACCGGCGGGCGGATCAAATACCGCGGCGTGGACCTGCTCAAGCGCTCCAAAGAGGAGCGCCGGCAGATCCGCGGCAACAAGATCGCCATGATCTTCCAGGATGCGCTGTCGGCGCTGAACCCGGTGTTCACGGTGAGTTTCCAGCTCACCGAGCTGTTCCGCAAGCATCGCGGGATGACCCGGGCCGACGGCAAGAAGCGCGCCATCGAACTGCTCGACCTGGTGAAGATCCCGGCGGCACGGCAGCGGGTCAACGACTTCCCGCACCAGTTCTCCGGCGGCATGCGGCAGCGCGTGATGATCGCGATGTCGCTCGCGCTCGACCCGGAGCTGCTCATCGCCGACGAGCCGACAACCGCGCTGGACGTGACGGTGCAGGCCCAGATCATGGCCCTGCTGCGCGACCTGCAGCGGGAACGCAACATGGGCCTGATCCTCATCACGCACGACATGGGCGTGGTGGCCGACGTCGCGGACCGGATCAATGTCATGTACGCGGGCCGCATCGTCGAAAAGGCGCCGGTGTACGACATCTACGCCAAACCGTCGCACCCGTATACGAAGGCGCTGCTGGAGTCGATCCCCCGGGTCGACCTCAAGGGACAGCAGCTCAACGTCATCAAGGGCCTGCCGCCCAGCCTGGTCCGGATCCCCGCGGGCTGCGCCTTCAGCCCACGCTGCCGGTTCGTGCAGGACGTCTGCAAGGCCGATCCGCCACCACCGCTGTACGACGTCAAGCCGGGCATCACCAGCGCCTGCCACTTCTGGGAGGAGGTGCGCGGCGATGAGTGAGGTCGTACTCGAAACCCGGGACCTCGTTAAGTACTTTCCGCTGACCCGGGGCATCCTGTTCAAGAGCAAGTATGGTGACGTCAAAGCGGTCGACGGGATCAACCTCCAGCTTCACCGCGGCGAAACCCTTGGCGTGGTGGGAGAATCCGGCTGCGGCAAGTCCACCCTGGCCAAGCTGCTGGTGGGGTTGGAGAAGCCGACAAGCGGTTCGATCGTCGTGCGCGGGCAGGATCACGCCAGGCTCAGCGGCGAGGAGATGCGCCGGGCACGGCGCAACATCCAGCTGGTGATGCAGGATCCGTACACGTCGCTGAACCCGCGGATGACCGTCGGTGACATCGTCTCCGAGCCGTTTCAGATCCACCCCGATGTGGCGCCCAAGGGCGAGACCCGCAAGCGCGTGCACGAACTGCTCGAACTGGTGGGTCTGAACCCGGATCACATCAACCGGTACCCCCACCAATTCTCGGGTGGGCAGAGGCAGCGCATCGGCATCGCCCGCGCGCTCGCCCTCAAACCGGAGATCATTCTGTGTGACGAGCCGGTGTCCGCGCTCGACGTGTCGATCCAGGCCCAGGTGATGAACCTGCTGGAGGAGCTGCAGAACGAGCTTGGCCTGTCGTACATCTTCATCGCGCACGACCTGTCGGTGGTGCGCCACATCGCCGATCGGGTCGCGGTCATGTACCTCGGCAAGGTCGTCGAGATCGGCTCCGATATTCAGATCTATGACCATCCCACCCACCCGTACACCCAGGCGCTGCTTTCCGCGGTGCCGGTACCGGATCCGACCCTGCGCGGGCACCGGGACCAGATCGTGTTGCAGGGAGACGTGCCGTCACCGGCAAACCCGCCGTCGGGCTGCCGCTTCCGCACCCGCTGCTGGAAGGCTCAGGAGATCTGCACAACCACCGAGCCTCCGTTGCAGCCGTGGCCGAAGTCGGTCCACCCGAGCGCGTGCCACTTCGCCGAGGAGCGCGACGTCATCCACGCGACACACTGATAGGCCCCCGTGTGGCGACGGGCGGTGGGTGAGCCTCCGCCGCCCTCGCCACACGGGCCAAGCTCGACCATCGCGACCTTTAGGAGGGCGATCATGGCAGTGGAATTCCTCGAAAACGTGACTGTGTCCGCCCGGCGGTCGGAGCGAGCCGCGGCCTGATCGGCCGCCGCCTCCTCGACGCGGGCTTTCCCACCTCCAGCGGCGCACGGATGCGCCGCAGCTTTCGCGTTCTCGAGGAGATTCGTTGCCTTCCCTGCCTTCCTGGGGGCGCTCGCGTGTGCGCTCCCGCCTGTCCCGGACGTTTGCCCGGCAGTCGCCCTTATCGCGACGGCCAAACGGGCGTCTGCCCGGCAATCGTCCCGGGGGTGGTCCCCTTGGCCGTGACTTCCGCCGGCTGTGGCTGGCCGCCACCGTCTCCAACGTGGGGGACGGAATCACAGTAGTGGCAACCCCATTGCTGGTCGCCGCGCTCACCGCGGATCCCGCTCTGGTGGCCGGGGCCGCCTTTGTCACTCAACTGCCCTGGCTGCTGTTCGCTCTGATCAGCGGAGCGTTCGCCGATCGCTGGGACCGGCGCCGCACCATCGTGGTTGTCAACGTCCTGCGGGGCGTCATCCTTGCCGCTGTGGCGGCGGCCGTGGCGACGGGCATGATCACCGTCGCGCTGCTCTACCTCGCCGGCTTCCTGCTGGGCTCGCTGGAGACCCTCGTCGACAGCGCGACCGAGGCGATCCTTCCCGCGATCGTCGCCGACCGGCAGCTGGAGCGGGCCAACGCCTGGCTGATGATCCCCTTCGTGGTCGGCAACCAGATGGCGGCAAAGCCGTTGGGGGCGTACCTGTTCGTCCTTGGCGCGGCGATCCCGTTCGGCGTTGACGCGTTGAGCTTTCTGGTCGCCGCGATGCTGCTCACCTCGATCCGCCCGCGCGGCGGCGGCGTGCCGTCACCCCACCAAAGCCGGCCGGGTCTTCGCCTCGAGGTCGCCGAGGGTTTGCGCGGCCTGTGGTCCCGCTCGGTCCTGCGGACCATGGCGCTGTGCCTCTGCCTCGGCAACGTACTGTTCTGCGCCGCGTTCGCCTCGTTCGTTCTCTATGCCCAGCAACGCCTCGGGCTCAGCGAGGTGGGATTCGGCACGATCCTGTCCATCTGGGCGGGCGGCGGCCTGGTCGGCACGCTGCTGGCGCCGCGGCTGCACGCCCGGTTCGGGTCCGGCACCCTGCTCCGGGCCGGGCTCATCATCGAGGTCGGCACGCACGCTGTGCTCGCCGTCACCCGCGCACCGGCGGTGGCGGCGGCGATCCTGGTCCTGTTCGGCGTGCACACCATGGTCTGGGGTGTGCTCATCCAGTCGCTGCGCCAGCGGCTGGTGCCAGACCACCTGCGCGGCCGCGTGGGCAGCGTCTTCTCCTTGCTCAACCTGGGCGGGGCGGCGATCGGTACCCTCGCGGGCGGGATCCTGGCCAAGGCGACCGACCTGACCACGCCGTTCTGGTTCGCCGCGGCCGGCATGGCCGCGCTCACCATCGCGGTCTGGCCCAGATTCAGCAACGAGGCGCTGACCGTCCAGCCCTGACTACAGCGGTCCGCGACCGGCGCGCAGGATGAGCAAAGCCAGCTGGGTCCCGTCGGGACCCAGCTGGGCGCGGAAGCGGTCCATGATCTCCCGTTCGCGGCTGAGCACGAGCCTGGTCCCGCCGGAGGCGACCCGGGTCTTGCCGACCTGCTGGGAGATCGCGGCTCTTTCCTTCCACAGCTCGATGAGTAGGGCATCTATCTCGTCGATCCGGGCGCGCATCTTGCTGATCTCCAGGGCCGCCTCAGGCGCGGTCGTGCCGGTGTTCTCCGAGGTCATGGTGGTCATCTCTTTCTCCCTTTGGGCTGATTGTCGCTCCTTGGCGCCCGGGAGAAGGTGAAAGCCCCGGGCTTTGGAAGGAGCCCGGGGCTTTATAGGTCTGAGTTGTGCTCAGGCGCGACCTATGGCTGCCGGACATCCGGAGCCATAAAAATAAAAGCGCACCTGGTGGATCACGCATGCAAGTATGCCCGAGGCCGGGCGATGAGGCAACCATCGCCCGGCCTCAGATCATGCGATCTTGGTGATCCGGTTCTGTGGCCCGGGAGCCACCGGCGCGCCCGCGCCGAGGAGGGCAACGAGAGCGTCGATGTCGAAACCGGGCGCGGTGGTGCGGTCGGTCCCCTTCAGCAGGCTGAAGTCGTCACCGCCGTTGGCCAGGAAGTCGTTGGACGTCACCCGGTAGGTGGCGGCCGGGTCGATGGGTACCCCATTGAGCGCCATGCTGCTGACGCGGTCGCCCAGCGCCCGCGTGGTGTCGTAGGAGTAGCTGAACCCGGCCGAGATCTGCAGGATGCGCAGCGCCCGCTGCCCCTGGTAACCCGGGAACTGCTGCTCCAGCACGTCCTTGAGCTGTGCTCCGGTGAGCGTCTGGGTCACCACGAGGTTGTTGAACGGCTGCACCGTGAAGCACTCGCCGTAGGTCACCTCACCCGGCGCCTCACCGCCCGGCGAGAACGCCTGGCTCAGGTCGGCGCGGATCCCGCCCGGGTTCATGAACGCGATCTGTGCGCCGTCCGCCTGGGTGTAGGCGAGCTTGGCGTCGGCGATCACGTCTCCGAGCGCGCTCTCGCCCGCGGCGTTGCCTGCCCGGGTGATGTCGGCGGTGATGCGGCCCACGACCCGGTTGGCGATCGGGGCGACAGCGGTGCGGTACTTGTCGGACAGGGTCTTGGCGGCCGGGTCGACCAGGTCCGGGTTGCGCAGGAAGTTGCCCGCCGCGTCCCGTGCCCAGGTGCCGTCCGGCAACCGGATGCCGTTCTCCACGATCACGTTGCGCGCCTCGATCGCGGCGAACCGCCTGGTGCGCTTGTCGAGCGTGGCGGTCACGTCGGTGATCAGCGTGCCGTTGCTGCCCGCGCTGGTGACCACGACCGGCCTGCCGCTCGCGTTCGGCAGCGAGCACGAGTAGAACCGGTGCGTGTGGCCGGAGATCACCAGGCCGAACTCGTCGCGCAGGCCCGCGGTGATGTCCGTGATCGGGCCGGCGAAGGACGCGCAGTCCGACGGCCCGCCCGTTGTCGCCTGCGTGCCGCCCTCGTGGATCAGCAGCACCTGGGCCTTGATCCCGAACAGGCTCAGCAGCTGCGACCACCGGTTGGCCGCCACGATCTCGTCCTGGAACTCGATCTCGCTGATTCCGGGGGAGCCGGGGTTGATGATGCCGGCGGTGCCCTCAAGGGTCATCCCGATGAATCCGACGGGTACCCCATTGATGATTTCGATTTTGAAAGGCGCCAGGATCGGCAGCTTCGTCCTCTTGTTGACCACGTTGGCCGACAGGTAGGTGAAGTCGGCGCCGTCGAACCCGTCGCCGTCGGCGCAGCCGTCCACCGGGTGGCAGCCGCCCTTGATGAGCCGCTTGAGCTCCACCGTGCCCTCGTCG
>DASUXL010000176.1:0-19934 GCA_036377915.1 Candidatus Limnocylindrales bacterium | reverse complement strand
AGAGTCAAGGACGAGTTCCGGCGAATGGAGCTGTGCGCCGAGGTGGACAAGAGGCGCATGTATATCAAGCAGTATCAGGAGGGCATGGCCGACGCATTCAAGCGGATTGAGGAAGCGAAATTCGAGTTGGGGCGCGTGGAGGAAAGGCTGGAGGTGGGACGATGGCCCTGGATGAGCAGTACGAAACCCTCAAAGAGCTGGTGCGGATCGGTCACGAGCAACTCGTCAGCGACCTTCGAACGTCTCTTGCGGAGGCCGAGGCGAAAGGGAACAGGTACGTCGCGGAGCACTATCGCGGGAGCCTGGCGGAGGTGGAGGCCCGCTGGGAGTGGGCCCAGAAGGGGCCCCACTGGCGTTAGGGGTCAGAGCACCTCTTTCTTGCGCGGTGGCAGCAACGCGACGAGGACTGTTGGCACCAGGCCGGCCACGACGGCGATCATCGCGCCGGCGTAGGCCTCGGCCTGGTTGGTCAGCTCGCTGGTGATACCCGGCCCGGCCATCAGATAGGCGAGCGCGATCGCGAGCGGCCCGGTCGCGCCGGAGAAGGCGGTGACGACACGCGAGTGGCGCCGCATGCGTGAGACGAAGGCGATCGCGGCGCCGAGCACCAGCGCCAGCACCGGCATGGTGAAGTAGGCGCGCGGGGCGGGCTGCAGCGCCCCGATGTCGAGCACGCCGAGGCGCACCGGGTCCTGGTACAGGCGGACCTGGACCGGCATCGTGTTGACGACGGAGATGATCGCCAGCAGCCAGCCGGCAACGGTGAAGGCGACGATGCTGGTGCTCAGCGGGCGATTGGCGACGGTGACGGCGGCGAGCACCATGGCCGCGACTATCGCGGGGCCGATGGCGAGCGCCATGCTCAGCGGCGCGTTCATCGCCACCTGCGCGGTCACCTTGGCGTAGGCCGCCGGATACACCGTCAGCGGCAGCATCGCCAGCAGCGCGCCCAGCCCGGCCGCTGCCGCGGCGATCAGGCGCAGCGTGACCCCGGCGCCGTCGGTGTGGCGGCTGGCGATCCCGATCCGGCGGGCGAGCATCTTGCCGTGGCTCATGGCGAAGGCTGTGCCACCGATGACCGCGAGGATGCCGAACCAGGCGATCCAGGTGAGATGGATGTTCCAGTCGTTCTGCGCCGCTTCGAAGCTGCGGTCGAAGCGGATGGCCTCCAGGCCATACGCCACACCGAGCTGCGCCGCGCCGATCAGGGCCGCGGTGCCGAAAGCGACCGCGAACACGCGTATCCAGAACCTCACGCGGGGACCTTAGCGAATTAATCCACCGGGAGTCGATAGCCCCGTTTGACGACAGTCTGCACAATTGCCGCGTCGCCCAGCCCGGCCCGCAGGCGCGCCACGGCCATCTCGACGGCGTGCTCGTCGGCGCCCCTGGGCAGGGCGGGCAGCAGCGAAGCGCGGGAGCGGACCTTGCCCGCCACCCCGGCCAGCGCCCGCAGCACCGCCATCGGGGCCGGTGCCAGCGGCTTGAGCTGCCCGTCGACCATCGCCGCGTGGCCGCGCAGGATCAGCTCGTGCCCGGCGACCTCGAGCGTCGTGGAGCGCTGCGGCAGCTCGTCGACGATCGCCCGAACGAGCGCCCCGAGCCGGGCCCGCGCCGGGGCGATCACCGGAATGCCTTGGCGGATAAGCGGCGCGGCGGTCACCGGCCCGACACACGCGGCGAGCACGTCGGAGCGTAGCGCCTCCAGTAACCCGTCCGCGCCCGTGCCCGCGGCGGCGAGCAGCGCGGCGACGGCCGGGGCGGAGGTGAACGTGATGGCGTCGACGAGCCGGCCGGACACCAGGTCCACCAGCCGGTGCAGCGGCGCCGAGTCGAGCGGCGGCGCCCAGCGGTACACCGGCACCTCGATGACCGTCGCCCCGGCGGCCTTGAGCGAGGCGGAGAACTCGGGCTGCTGCTCGCCGTGAAGCTGTACCGCGACCGTCTGCCCCTGCACCCCACGGCGCAGCAGGTGGGCCAGGCATTCGTCGCAGCTTTCCGAGTCCGGTGACCACTGGTCGTGCAGCCCGGCCGCGCGCACCGCACCGCGCGCTTTGGGCCCGCGGGCGACGATGTACGCCTCGCCCAGGACGGTGCGCAGCGGATCGGCAAGGCCCCATCCTTCGGCCGCCTCCAGCCAGCCGCGCATGCCGATGCCGGTGTTGGCGACGAGGACGTCGGGCGGGTGCTCCAGGCAGCGCCTTGTCGCCTCGCGCAGCTGCGAGTCGTCGTGCAGCGGCACGATGCGCAGTGCGGGGGCGATGACGACCCTCGCACCCCGCCGTTCCAGCAGCGCGGCGAGTTCGTCGCGCCGCCGGTCGGCGGTGACGCCGATGGTGTACCCCGCCAGTTCGCTCATGTTGTTACGGCCACTTGGACTTGGCCTTCGGCGCACCGGACCGGGTAGGTGGGGATCCGGATTCCCGGCACGTCAAGGCATTCGCCGGTGCGCAGGTCGTACACCTGCTTGTGCAGTGGGGAGGCGACCGTCGGCGCGCCGCCCCGCGTGCCGACGATGCCTCGGGACATGACCTGCGCCTTGGCGATGGGGTCGCGGTTGGCGATGGCGTAGAGCGTGCCGTCCCAGGTGCGGAAGATGGCGACCTGCAGCCCGTCGACGAGGGCGGCGACGCCCCGCTCCGGCTGGAGTATCTCAATTGGACAGATGTCGTTCCACCTCATGACGGCACCTTCTGTCCGCGCTCGGTGCCGAAGCTGATGTCGGGGTCGGGGGTGTCGGGCGCGTTGACGAAGGAGACGAAGCGCGCCAGGCGTTTCGGGTCATCCAGCGTGGCTCGCCACTCGTCGGCGTAGGACGCCACGTGCCGGGTCATCATTGCGTCAAGCTCGGCGCACAGCCCGAGCGAGTCGTCGATGATGACCTCACGCAGGTGGTCGAGGCCCCCTTCCATCGCCTCGATCCAGGATGCGGTGCGCTGCAGGCGATCCGCGGTCCGGATGTAGTACATCAGGAACCGGTCGATCGTCTGCACCAGCAGTTCGGTCGACGCGTCGGTGAGGAACAGGTCGGCGTGGCGCGGCCGGAACCCGCCGTTGCCGCCGATGTACAGGTTCCAGCCATTCTCGGTGGCGATGACGCCGAAGTCCTTGCTGCGCGCCTCGGCGCATTCGCGGGCGCAGCCGCTGACGGCGGACTTTATCTTGTGCGGGGCGCGCAGCCCGCGGTAGCGCAGCTCCAGCTCCACCGCCAGCCCCACCGAATCCTGGACACCGTAGCGGCACCAGGTCGATCCGACGCAGCTTTTGACCGTCCTGAGCGCCTTGCCATAGGCATGCCCCGACTCGAAACCGGCGTCGACCAGCCGGCGCCAGATCAAAGGCAGCTGCTCGACCCGCGCCCCGAACAGGTCGATCCGCTGCCCGCCGGTGATTTTGGTGTACAGGCCGAAGTCCCGAGCGACCTCACCCACCACGATCAGCTTCTCCGGGGTGATCTCACCGCCGGGAATCCTTGGTACGACGGAGTATGTCCCGTCGCGCTGGATGTTGGCGAGGAAGTGGTCGTTGGTGTCCTGCAACGCGGCCTGCTCGCCGTCGAGGATGTAGCCGTTGCCCATTGAGGCGAGGATCGAGGCGACGGCGGGCTTGCAGATGTCGCAGCCGCGGCCGGTGCCGAACTCGCCGATCAGCGCCGAGAACGAGGTGATCCCGCGCACCCCGATGATGTCGAACAGCTCCTGCCGCGAATAGGTGAAGTGCTCGCACAGCGCCTTGGAGAGCTTGACCCCGCCCTCGGCCAGCAGCTGCTTGAGCAGCGGCACGCACGAGCCGCATCCGGTCCCCGCCTTGGTGCACGCCTTGAGCCCCGGCACATCCGTGCACCCGCCGGCGATCGCCGACGTGATGTCGGCTTTGGACACCGCGTGGCACGAGCAGACCTGCGCCTCGCCCTTGAGCGGGGTCACCGCCTGTCCGGATAGGACGGACAGCGGCGGTCCGGGCAGCGGCCCGCCCACGCACGCCCGCAGCGTCGGGTAGGAGGAGGCGTCCCCTACCAGGATTCCGCCGAGCAGCGTCTGCGCGTCGTCGGTAAGCAGCAGCTTGGCGTAGACCCCGGTGATCTGGTCGGTGACCACAACATCAAGACCTTCACCCTGGGGGGTACCGAATGAGGCAACATCGACGCCGAGAAGCTTGAGCTTGGTCGAGGTGTCCGGCGGGGCCATCACCGCCTGGCCGCCGGTCAGCCGATCCGCGACCACCTCCGCCATCGCATAGCCGGGCGCCACCAGCCCGTAACAGACGCCTTGCAGCGCGGCGCATTCCCCGATGGCCCAGATCGCCTCGTCCTCGGTGGTGCACATTTCATCGACCAGATAGCCACCGCGCGGTCCTCTTCCCACCTCGACCAGTTCGTCGCGTGGCCTGATCCCGGCCGCGATGACCACGACGTCCACCTCCAGCGACCCGCCGTCGGCGAAGTGCATGCGCAGCCCCGCCTCCAGGGAGGCGCACGACCGTCCGGTGTGGACCGTCACGCCGAGGGCCTCGATGTGGCGCCGCAGCACCGCCCCGCCGCCCTCGTCGACCTGCATCGGCATCAGCCGCGGGGCGAACTCGACGACGTGCGTCGCGAGCCCCATCCCCTTGAGCGCGTTCGCCGCCTCCAGCCCGAGCAGGCCGCCGCCGAGCACGGCACCGACCTTCTTGCCCGCCGCCCACTCGCGGATCGCCTGAAGGTCCTCGATCGTGCGGTAGACGAAGACGCCCGGCGCCGACGCGCCCTCGATGGGCGGCACGAACGGCCGCGACCCGGTCGCCAGAACCAAAGCGTCGTAAGGGATGTCGCCGTTGACCGTCCGGTTGCGGCGATCGACCGTCACCGCCGGCGTGCCCAGCAGCACCCTGACCCCGGCCGGCGGCCCGCCCAGGTCCAGCTCCTCACCCTCGAACCAGGACGTCAGGCGCACCCGGTCATAGGCGTGCCGCGCCTCCTCCGCCAGGACCGTGACGCTCCAATCGGCGTCCGTGTCCCTTTCCCGCATCGCTTCGAGGAAGCGCTGGGCCACCATGCCGTAGCCCGCGACCACAAGGCGTTTCTTCACGCCGCCTCCCCCCGAGCCAGCCAGTTCATGATTCCCTCCACCGTGTCCCGGCAGCTGCCGCACCCCGTCGTGACCCGCGTGCGCTCGACTACCTCGGCGAGCACCCGCCGGCCGTCCCGCCAGCAGTTGACCAGCGCGCCCTTCGTCACGCTGTTGCACTGGCACACCGTTGCCGCGTCCGGCATCAGCGCCGGACTGTCAACCTCAACCGAAGAAGAACCGTCAAGGGAGCGGCCGAGCAGGAGCGCCCGGCGATCCAGCGGCACCGGCAGCTTGCGGTCGAACAGCTGGATCACCTTGCCGACGCTCGGGTTGTCGCCGAGCATCACCGCCCCGGCCACGCGCTCATTTTTGATCAGTAAGCGTGCATAGGTACCCGATGAAATGTCCTGAAAAGAAAGGTCTTCTGCTCCTTCGGCTTGCAGGCTGCCCATGGCGGCAAGGTCGATGCCGGAGGCTTTGAGCCTGGTGACCGGCGCCGGCGGGGTGTAGACGGCGAGCGGTTCCGCGCCGGTGAGCTGCCGGGCGACCACCCGCGCCTGCTCCCAGGCGGGCGCGACCAGCCCGCTGACCTCGCTGCCGACCTGGGCGCAGTCGCCGATGGCGGAGATGCGGCGGTCGCTGGTGCGCAGCCGCTCGTCGATGACGATGCCGCGCTCCACCTTCAGGCCCGCCTCCGTTGCCAGCCCGATCTCCGGCCTGACCCCGCACGCGACCACGAGCAGGTCGGCCCGCATGACCCTCCCGTCGGCAAGTTCCAGCCAGTCCGCCCCGGCGCGGACCGCGGAGGCGTTGAGGTGCACGGTGATGCCAAGCTCGGTCAGCGTGCGCTCCAGGACTCGGCTGGCGTTCGAGTCCAGCTGGCGCTCCATGAGGTGCCCGACGGCGTGCACGACGTCGACTTTCAGCCCGCGCCCGGCGAGCCCGCGGGCGGCCTCAAGCCCGAGCAGCCCACCGCCGAGCACAAGAGCAGTGCTCGCGCCGTCGATCTGACCGAGGATGCGGTGGCAGTCGTCCAGCGTCCGGAAGGTGATCGCCTTGTCCAGCCCGGGCAGCGGCGGCACGAGCGCACGCGACCCGGTGGCCAGGATGAGATGGTCATACCCGATCCGCTCACCGGACTCGGTGGTCACCGCCTGGGCGGCCCGGTCGATCGCGGTGACGGTGACGCCCAGCCGCGCCTTGGCGCCCCCGACCAGGCCGATGTCGTGCGGGCGGTGCTTTCCGGCGAGCACGCTCGAAAGCAGGATGCGGTTGTACGCGGGGTGCTGCTCGGCGCCGAGCACCATCACGTCCGCGCGGGTGTCCAATGAGGAGAGGTCGGAGGCGAGGCGGGCCCCGGCCATGCCGTTGCCCACGATGAGGATTCTCATGCCCGTTCCAGCCTGACGGCGCAGACCTTGAACTCGGGCATGCGCGAGATCGGATCCAGCGCCGGGCTGGTCAACTCGTTTACGCCGGGGTAGTGAAACGGCGCGAAGACCGTGTCCGGGCGGATCGCCGGCGAAAGCCGTGCGGGGGCGAGCATCTCGCCCCGGCGGCTGATCACCCTGATCGGCGTGCCCTCGTCGAAACCCATGCGGGAGGCCAGATCCGGGTGCAGCTCGAGGAAGACACCGCCGGGCAGGATGCGCCGGGTCTGCGCGCCGGACTGGTACTGCGAGAGCACGCGACCGGTCGTGAGATAGAGCGGGAACTCCGCGTCGACCTCCTCGGCCACCGGCCGGTGCTCCACCGGGAACATCCGCGCCCGGCCGTCCGGGGTGGGGAAGGAGGTATCGAAGAGCCGCGGCGTGCCCGCCCGGTCCGCTGCGGGGCAGGGCCAGAAAACGCCGTCCTCGGCGTCCACCCGCTCCCAAGTAACGCCTGCGTAATCGGCCACCCCTCCAGCGGTGGCACGCCGCAGCTCTTCGAAGACGATGTGCGGTGCAGAGTCGAACCGCACACCGTTTTTGTTGCCATGGCTGAGCCGGGCGCCCAGCTCAGCCATCACCGCCAGATCCGTCCCTATCCCCGGCGGTGGCTTGCGGAGGGCGCGCCTGCGAATGACGCGGCCCTCCAGATTGGTCATCGTGCCGTCTTCCTCCGCCCACTGTGCCACCGGAAGCACCACGTGCGCGAGTGCCGCGGTCTCACTGAGCACGAAGTCACACACGACCAGAAAGTCGAGGCTTGCGAGTCTGCCGGCGATGTGCCGGGCGTTGGGCGCCGAGACGACCGGGTTGGAGCCGAAGACCATAAGGGCTTTTATTTGGGTACCAAGCAAATCCAGCATTTCATAGGCTGAGATCCCGGGCCCGGGTATCTCAGCGGCATCGATCCCCCAGATGGCTGCCATATGTGCCCTCGCCGCCGGGTCGTCGATGCGGCGGTAACCCGGAAGCTGGTCGGCCTTCTGCCCGTGCTCGCGCCCGCCCTGGCCGTTGCCCTGCCCGGTGAGCGTGCCGAAGCCGGAGCCCGGACTGCCCGGCAGGCCGAGCGCCAGCGCGAGGTTGATGAACGCGGTGACCGTGTCGACGCCCTTGCTGTGCTGCTCCGCCCCGCGCGCGGTCAGGATGATTGCTTTGCCCCTTTTCAGGGCTCTCGCGGTGAACTCGAGGTCCGCGACGGGTATGCCGGTGAGCCGCTCGACGCGCGCCGGCCAGTACCCCGCGACGCTCGCCCTGACCGCCGCCCAACCGGCGGTCCGGCTCTCCACATAGGACTCGTCGGCGAGCCCTTCGGCGATGACGATGTGCAGCAGCCCGAGCGCCAGCGCAAGGTCCGTGCCCGGGGTGGGCTGGAGGTGCAGCGTGGCGTTGCGGGCGGTGGGGGTGGCGCGCGGGTCGACGACGATTTGCGTGCCACCGTTGGCTCGCTGCTCGGTCAGGTAGCGGGCGAACGGCGGCATCGTCTCGGCGACGTTCGCGCCGACGAGCACGAGCGTGTCGGCCTCGGCGAGGTCGGCCAGGGGGAAGGGAAGTCCCCGGTCGAGCCCGAAAGCCTTGTTCGCGGCCGCCGCCGCCGACGACATGCAGAACCGGCCGTTGTAGTCGATATGCTTGGTGCCCAAGGCAACCCGGGCAAACTTGCCGAGGCTGTAGACCTTTTCGTTGGTAAGGCCCCCGCCGCCGAAGACCGCGACCGCATCCTTGGAGTGCTCCCGCTGGATGTCCAGAATTTTGCTCACGATCAGTGAGTAGGCCTCGTCCCACGTCGCCTCCCGGCCGCCGATCAGCGGAGCGGTCAGCCTTTCGGGGTGGTCGAGGAGCTCGGCGGCGGTCCAGCCTTTCTGGCACAGCCCGCCCCGGTTGGTGGGAAAGTCGCGCGGACCCACCTCGACTCCGCCGTCGGGTCGCTCACTCAGCATCATGCCGCACTGCAAAGCGCAGTAGGGGCAGTGGGTGGCGACCGTGTTCATGTCCTAAAGGGTGGGTGATCGCGGTTTCGTCGGAGGGTCCCGAGTGTTTCGAGCCTGCTACTGACTGTTCACCGCCCCCCGCTGGCCGAGCGTTGGTCGGCCTCATGATCCGCGGATTTGCCTGGCAATCCTGGGCCTTTGGCCTCATGATCCGCGGATTTGCCTGGCAAATTGCGGGTGGTGCGGGCCTGCGATAATTCGGACGACGCCGGAGTAATTGTCCGAAAGGTGGATTCAGTCAGACAGCACGTTGGGTGAGGATCAACTTACTAAGGGTGAAAGCGGTGTATCATTCATCCAAGTGGCACGACGAAGGGGATGACCAATGGTCATACCGGTTGTAATCTAGCCAGCATGACTGCCAAGGTGACCCTGTCCTTCACGGACGAGACGATCGAAGATGCCCGGCGCTATGCCGAGCGCGACGGAATGTCGTTATCAGCCTGGATAGACCAGGCCGCTCGGGAAAAGGCGCTGCGCGAGGTCTTCAACGCGCATGCCGATGTGGTTCGGCGCGCCGGCTTGGACCGGCTGGAGAAAACCGCTCTGGACGACGAGCGTGAAGTAGAAATGGTCCGGATGGAGCTCCGGGGGCGGCGTGCTTCGTAGAGGTGAGATCTGGCGTATCGAGGGTGCCCGGGAACGGCTCGGCCTCGTGATCTCCTCTGATGTCTACAACAGCACAGACGTCCCGATAGTGATCGTGGCAGAGGTGGTCCAGGAAGAAGAGCTTCGCGACTCCCCGCTAGCAGTACCGATGGGTGAGTTGATCATTATGCCGGACCGGGTGAGTTCCCCGATGAAACGCTGGTTCACCGACATGGTTGACGTGGCGGACACGGACACCATGCACAGAGTCGGCCGAGCGCTCAGGATCATTCAGGACCTGTAGTCGCCCCGTCATCCTTGGGGCATCTCTGACGGAGATCTTCCGCCATCGGGGCGAAGATCTCCGTCAATGTTTTCAGCTGTTCGTCGTCGAGGCGGTCGATGAACATCGCGCGCACCTGCTCGACGTGGTGCGGAGCGACCCGCTTGATCGCCTCCCAGCCGTCGTCGGTCAGCACCGCGAACTGCCCGCGGCGGTCACCCGGGCAGCTCTCCCGCCGCACCAGGCCCGCCTTTTCCATCCTGGTGATCTGGTGGGACAGGCGGCTCTTCTCCAGCAGCGTGCGCTGGGCCAGCTCCCACATGCGCAGCCGGCGACCCTCGGCCTCGGACAGGTTGACCAGGACCTCATAGTCCGAGCTGGAGAGGCCGTGCTGCTGGTGGCCCTTCTCCAGCTCAAGCGTCAGGAGCCGGTTGGCCGTCAGAAACGCACGCCAAGCGCGCTGCTCGTCATCTGAAAGCCACCGGGTCATGCGTCTACTGTAATTACACGCCCGCGTACGCGAGACTGGGCGCTTGGTCAATTAGCACTCGCCTGCGCAGGTAACACCACCACGTGACGGCCAGGCATGCGGCGTACATCACAGCGAACCAGGTGAAAGCCGTACCGATCCCACCAGTGCCGCTGATCGAGTCGCTGATGGCGCGCGGAAGATAGAAGCCGCCCAGCGCCCCGACCGCGCCGGCGATGCCGAGCGTCGCGGCGGATTCGCGCTTGGCGGTCGCCAGGTCCGGTGAGCGGGCCGCGAAGATCGCCGGGATCATGCGGTAGGTCGAGCCGTTGCCCGCCCCCGAGGCGGTGAACAGCAGCCAGAAGGATGCCAGGAACAGGCCCATCTGCTTGGCGCCCGCCGCGCTGACCACGCCGTACGAGCCGACACCCATGGCCAGGAAGCAGAAGGCGGTCACCTTCGCGCCGCCGACCCGGTCCGACAGCCAGCCGCCGATGGGCCGGGCGATCGAGCCGATCAGCGGGCCGGTGAACGCGAGGGTGATCGTCGCGGTGACGCCGACCTTCCAGACCGGCGCGTCCGGGAAGCTGATCTTGAGGACCAGCGGGAAGGCGGCGGAGTATCCCAGGAACGAGCCGAACGTCCCGATGTAAAGGAACGACATCACCCACGTGTGCACCCGCTTGACCGTCGCGAACTGGGCCTTGAACGGGGTACGGGCGACCGCCAGATTGTTCATGAAGAAATAGGCGCAGATCGCGGCGGCGACCACGAGGGGCAGCCACATCAGGCCGCCATAGACCAGACCGAGGGACAGGATCAAGGGTACCGAAAACTGCATCGTGGAGATCCCGACGTTGCCTCCGGCGGCGTTGAGCCCGAGCGCCGTGCCCTTCTCCCGCTCCGGATAAAAGAAGGAGATGTTCGTCATCGAGGAGGCGAAGTTGCCGCCGCCGAAGCCGGCCAGGGCCGCGCAGGCGAGCACGGCCCAGTAGGGCGGCTGGGCGCTCACCGCGTAGATCAGCCCGGCCAGCGGGATGATCAGGAGCAGTGCGCTGACGACGGTCCAGTTGCGCCCGCCGAAGCGGGTGACCGCGAACGTGTAGGGCAGGCGCATCAGTGCGCCGATCAGGTTCGGGAGGGCGACCAGCCAGAACTTCTGGTCGACCGTGTAGGGGAAGAGCGCCGGTGGCAGCGCCACGACCACCACACTCCACAGGGTCCACACGGAGAAGCCCAGGTGCTCGGCGAAGATGGAGAAGATCAGGTTTCGCCGGGCGATCCGGCGCCCGGTGGAGGCCCAGAACTGGGCATTCTCCGGATCCCATGAAGTGATGGTCATGCTGGCAAGCTATGAACCGGTGGTTGCCGCTTTGTTCCAGCTTGAATACCGTGGGCGTGAAAAGCAGCGCACGGCTCCGTTATGTAGGCTGTGAGTTGCGACCCCCGTTTTGCCTCGCCTTAGCCAAGCGGGTATCGTTGTCTGCTGTTGCGCTCTCTACTTGCGCGCGCCAATCACATTCGACCGACCAGACAAGGTAGACCTGTGCGTACGTACAGCCCGAAGCCGGGTGACATCGACCGTCAATGGCACGTCATCGACGCTTCCGATGTCGTGCTGGGCCGGCTCGCCACCCACGCCGCCACCCTTCTGCGCGGCAAGCACAAGCCCACTTTCGCGCCGCACATGGACACCGGCGACTTCGTGATTGTGGTGAACGCCGCCAAGGTCGCCCTGACCGGCAACAAGCGCGCGACCAAGTTCGCCTACCGCCACTCCGGTTACCCGGGTGGTCTCAAGGCGACCAGCTATGAGGAGCTGCTGACCAAGAACCCGGCGCGTGCCGTCGAGCTTGCCGTCAAGGGCATGATCCCGCACAACAGGCTGGGCCGTCAGCTCATGACCAAGCTGAAGGTCTATGCGGGTCCTGAGCACCCGCACGCCGCGCAGCAGCCCAAGCCGTTCGAGATCAAGCAGATCGCGCAATGAACGCACGCTTGCGGGAGTTCATCATGAAGTTGGGATTCGCTCATGCCCTCCGCAGGGTAGGGCCGACGAAGGAGGGCCTGGCATGAGCGCGGATGAAGGAAACACGATGACCGAGACCGAGACCGAGACTGCTGTCCCGTCGCCGGCGGAGATCGAGGAGATCGTCGAGATCCCCGAGACCGTCCCTGAGGCTCCCGTGCCCGCCGCCGCTCCCGTGGCCAAGGCGCCGCCCCGCTTCCGCGGTGAGCGCCCGATCCAGACCGTCGGCCGCCGCAAGGAGGCCATCGTCCGCGTGCGCCTCATGCCCGGCACCGGCAAGATCACCTGCAACGGCCGCGGGCTGGAGCAGTACTTCCCGAGCAAGGTCGCGCAGCAGTCGGTGCGCGAGCCGCTGGTCACCACCGACAAGGGTGAGGTGCTTGACGTCGTCGCCAACCTGCGCGGCGGTGGCATCACCGGTCAGGCCGGCGCGCTGCGCCTGGCGATCGCCCGGGCACTGTGTGAGCTGGAGTCCGACGACCGGCTGGCGCTGAAGAAGGCCGGTTTCCTCACGCGTGACGCGCGCGTCAAGGAGAGCAAGAAGTACGGTCTCAAGAAGGCCCGCAAGGCTCCCCAGTACTCGAAGCGTTGATCGACGCCTAGTCCTCCAACAGCCGGGTTGCCCCCCTGTGGGGCGCCCGGCTGTTTGCGCCCTCCCGGAAAGGAGCCCGTGCGGTGGGTCGTCTGTTTGGGACAGATGGGGTGCGGGGTCTGGCCAACGCCGATCTCAGCCCCGAGCTTGCCATGTCGATCGCGGTCGCCGCGGTCCGGATGCTGGTGAAGGCGGACCGCAGTCACGCGCCGATGGCGTTGGTGGGGCGCGATCCGCGCGCCAGCGGGGAGATGCTCGAGGCGGCGGTCGTCGCCGGCCTGACGAGCGCGGGCGCGAACGTGATCCGGGTCGGGGTGCTGCCCACGCCGGGCGTGGCGTTCTTGACCGCGGAGGTGAAGGCGGACCTCGGGGTGGTGGTGTCGGCGAGCCACAACCCCATGCCGGACAACGGAATCAAGCTCTTCTCGGCGGGCGGGCACAAGCTTGCCGATGAGATAGAAGATTCAATCGAGGGGTACCTGGGGGAGCGCTGGGATCGCCCGACCGGCCATCTGATCGGGCGGGTACACGATCTGCTCGACGGTGCCGAGCACTACATGGAGCATCTTGCCGCCGCCACCCCGCACCGGCTGGACGGGCTGAAGGTCGTCCTCGACTGCGCCAACGGCGCCGCGAGCGACATCGCCCCCGCGCTCTTCGAGCGGTTGGGCGCGACCCTGGTGTCGATCCACGCCGCGCCGGACGGGCTGAACATCAACGACAGGTGCGGGGCGACGCATCTGGGACCGTTGAAGGAGGCCGTGCTCGCGCACAAAGCCGACCTGGGCGTGGCCCTTGATGGTGACGCCGATCGATGCCTGGCGGTGGACGCCGCCGGGGTGGAGGTCGACGGGGACCAGCTCATGGCGATCCTGGCGCTGGCGATGCACGAGGCCGGGACGCTGACGGCGAACACGCTGGTGACGACGGTGATGAGCAACCTCGGCCTGAAGATCGCGATGCGCCAGGCCGGGATCGACCTGGTCGAGGCGAAGGTTGGGGACCGTTACGTGCTTGAGGAGCTGCGCACGCGGGGGCTTGCCCTGGGCGGGGAGCAGAGCGGGCATGTCGTGATGCCGTCGTTCGCCACGACCGGGGACGGGGTGCTGACCGGGCTGGCCGTCGCGTCGCGGGTCGCCGCCACCGGACGGTCGCTGGCCGAGCTGGCCGGGGTCGTCATCAAGCTACCGCAGGTACTGCTGAACGTGCGCGTGGGGGACAGGGCCGTGACGGCGTCGCCGGAGGTGGTGGAGGCGGTCGCCGCCGCCGAGGCGGAGCTCGGCGGCGAGGGCCGCGTGGTGCTCCGCCCGTCCGGGACCGAGCCGCTGGTGCGGGTGATGGTCGAGGCGGCGACGGAGGGTGTGGCGCAGAAGATCGCGGAGGAGCTGGCGGAGCGGGTGCGGACGGCGAGTCCGGTCTAAGCCTTGCCCACGTAGGTAAAGGTGCAGGTGGCGAAGCCGTTCTTGGCTTCGACCTTCTTGACTTCCTTGCCGTCCACCAGGATCCGGCAACTCTTCACGCTCGTGTCCTTGCTTCGCGGTACCCCCGAAATAATCAAACCGAAGTTGTCGGCCTTCACGGTGATCTCGGTGCTCCAGGGAAGGTCGGTCGTGACGCCTTCCTGGCCGCCGGTGCCTTTGCCCCAGTTGAGCGTGGCCTGGCCGCTGCCTTCGACCTCGTAGCGGACGGTGTGACTGCCGGTGGTGCCCGTGGCCGGCGGCTGGGTTTCGATCGCGGGCAGGTTGTCGACGGCCTCCTCGACCTTGTCCTTTGCCCACATGCCGAGCGCGAAGGTGGCGCCGATGGTGCCGCCGCAGATGAGCAGGACTACTCCCAGGATGATGCCGACAATCAGGCCGGTATTGCTTTTTTTCGGAACTGGCGGGGGCGTGTAAGTCATGCGCGGCATGCTAGGGCTTGCAAGACCAACAATGCTCTGACCTGTCGGAAAGTAGATCGAGTCCAGAAGTGCGCAATATCTCTGCTCGAAAGTAGGGCTATCGCGCATCGGGTTTGCGCGATATGGTGCTGGCATGTGTGGCATCGTGGGTTACGTCGGCGAGCAGCCGGCGCTGCAGGTTGTCCTGGATGGGCTGCGCCGGCTGGAATATCGCGGGTACGACTCCGCGGGCGTGGCCGTGCTGGCCGGTGGGAGGCTGAGCCTGGCCAAGAAGGCCGGCAAGCTGACCAACCTCGAGAAGGCGCTCGCCGGGTCGGTGGAAGACTTCTCCGGCACCACAGCCATCGGCCACACTCGATGGGCGACACATGGCGGCCCGACGGATCGCAACGCCCACCCGCACCTGTCCGCGGATGGCCGCGTCGCCGTCATCCACAACGGCATCATCGAGAACTTCGCGAAGCTGCGCGCCGCGCTAGAAGCCGATGGGGTGGAGTTCGCCAGCGACACCGACACCGAATGCGTGGCGCACCTGCTGGCGATCCAGCTGCGCGAGGTCGAGGATCTTGCTGAGGCGATGCGGCGCGTGTGCCGGCAGCTTGAGGGCGCCTTCACGCTGCTGGCGGTGGACACCGCCTCGCCCGGGCTGGTCGTCGGTGCCCGGCGCAACTCGCCGCTCGTCGTCGGCCGCGGGCGCGGCGAAAACTTCCTGGCCAGCGATGTCAGCGCGTTCATCGCCCACACCCGGGAGGCCATCGAGCTGGCGCAGGACCAGGTGGTCGTGATCACGGCGGACTCCATTGAGATCACAGATTTTCAGGGGGTACCGGCGGACGGCCGCGACTATCACGTCAGCTGGGATCTGTCCGCCGCGGAGAAGAGCGGCTACGAATGGTTCATGCTCAAGGAGATCGCCGAGCAGCCGCGGGCAGTTGAGGACACCCTGCTGGGCCGCGTCGGCGACCACGGGCAGATCCTGCTCGACGAGGTCCGCCTGACCGACCAGGACCTGCGGGACGTCGACAAGATCTTCATTGTGGCGTGCGGGACGGCGTATCACGCGGGGCTTGTCGCCAAGTATGCGATCGAGCATTGGACCCGGATCCCGTGCGAGGTCGAGTTGGCGAGCGAGTTCAGGTACAGGGACCCGGTGCTCGACCGGTCGACGCTGGTGGTGGCGATCTCCCAGTCCGGTGAAACCATGGACACGCTGATGGCGCTGCGGCATGCCAAGCAGCAGAAGGCGCGGGTCCTGGCGATCTGCAATACGAACGGGTCGACGATTCCGCGCGAGTCGGATGCGGTGCTCTACACGCATGGTGGGCCGGAGATCGCGGTAGCTTCGACGAAGGCGTTCCTGACTCAGCTTGCCGCGTGCTTCCTGGTTGGTTTGCACCTGGCCCAGGTGCGGGGTGTGAAGTACGCCGATGAGGTGGGCGCGGTCGTCGACCAGTTGCGCGCGATGCCGGAGGCGATCACCAAGGTACTGTCCACAATGGATCCGGTGCGGCAGCTGGCGCGGGAGTTGGCTTCCCGCAACACTTTCATCTTCCTCGGCCGGCATGTCGGCTTCCCCGTCGCGCTTGAGGGCGCGCTGAAGCTGAAGGAGCTGGCGTATGTGCACGCGGAGGGTTTCGCCGCCGGTGAGCTCAAGCACGGCCCCATCGCGGTGATCGACGAGGGCACGCCGGTGGTGTGCGTGGTCCCGTCCCCGGCCGGGCGTGGCGTGTTGCACGACAAGGTGGTCAGCAACATCCAGGAGGTGCGGGCGAGGGGTGCGGTGACGATCGTGATCGCGGAGGAAGGGGATGAGGCGGTTGTGCCCTACGCCGACCACCTGATCCGGGTGCCGCGGACACCGACGTTGCTTGCGCCGCTTGTCACGACAGTGCCGTTGCAGGTGCTTGCGTGCGAGATCGCGCACACCCGAGGCCACGACGTCGACCAGCCGAGGAACCTGGCCAAGTCGGTCACGGTGGAGTGAGGCCGGCCTCCAATTCGGTCAGCTTGACCACCGCGGTCTTGTCATACTTGCCTTCCGCCGACAGTTTGTATTGGTGGACAAGGGCATCGCGGTCACTGTCGGGATCCTCCTCCACGCGCCAGTACTCGGGGATCCCGGCCTTGGCGTAGTGCAGCGGCTTGAGGATGCGGTCCTGGGCCTCGGACGACTTGGAGACCACCTCGATGAGGAGCAGGAAATCGCTCGGTGAGAAGATTGCGCGCTTGAGGTTGGGCTCGTCTTTGAACACCGCGACATCGGGTGTCCGCTCGTCGTTGTCGCTGAACTTCACGCCAACCTCAGTGCCTGTGGCCATGCCGGCCCTTTCCAGCGTGTTGGCGAGACGTCTGGCCACCCAGGAGTGCCATTGGATCGGGGGCGGCATGATGTGGAGAACTCCTTCGTGCAGCTCGTAACGGAAATCTTCCGGGAGCGACTCCAGGTCCTCCACGGTGATGTACAGCGGGAGTTTGAACGTATGCATGCCGGCCTCCTCTCGAGGCCACCTTACAGCCGCGGGTGGGCTAAGGACGCTGGTCAATGGGATCCTCCCCTTTCTGGCTAGAATTACTATATCAACTAAGTATGAATGTTAAAGTCGGTCGGTGGCGACCGAGGCCATGGTGTCCAACGCTGGGTTGGTGGGGTGGAAGTAGCCGGAGTGGCCCATCGGCGCGGACGGGAACGTGCGCGCGCCGAAGCCCCGGCTGATCGGGTCCGGGCCGTGAATTATGGGCGGTGCCAAGCGAATCGGGTCGTTGGGGGCGGTGCTCGCCCACACTCGCGCGGGCAGGTCGGCGGCGGAACCGACGCCCATGCCGGGGCTGCCGAGCACGATCAGGTCGTCGGCGGGCAGCGAACCGGTGCGGCCGGCGACACCGACCACGACCGAACCGTAGGAGTGGCCGATGAGGGTCAGCTGCTGGATCGGACCGTCGTGATTGGAGACCAGGCCGTTCTGGAAGGCGCGCAACGGGGCGGCGGCGTCGCGGGCAGAGCGTTGCAGGATCGCGTCGGCGAAGTCGGGCGGATCGTAGCCGAGCCACATGATGACGGACGTGCCCTCGCCCGCCCGCTCCCGGAGGGTCACCGCCCGCTCCAGCTCACCGGAGATCTGCGTCAGCGAAGCGCCCGCACCGGGTACGAAGGTCGCCAGATGGGGCGCGGAAGACGGGTCACCGAACGCCACGATCAGCCGGCCGTCGCCGCGCGGGTCGAAGCCCAGCAGCCAGGCGTCACCACGGTTGAGGTAGCCGGAAAGGCTGTCCAGCGCGGGATGCCCGGCGAAGTAGGTGCGGTTGATACGGTCCCGTTCGGCGATCGGCAGCCCGTCCATCGCGCTCACGCTCGGCATCGACAGGTCGATGAGACGGCGCAGACTCTCGACGGCCATGGGAGCGGCCAGGCCGCCGGACCACGCATCCTCCAGATCGGACAGGCAGGCAAGGAGGTCTCCGCGGCGGGGAGGGCACTCGAGGGCCAGGCGGTCAAGGCGGTCGGCGACATCGTGCAGGATCCGGGGCTGCACCGATAGTGTGCGCATTCCGGGAAGTCTTGAGGGTCCGGCCCAAGAACACATCCCTGTGGACAACGGTCTGTGGATAACCTTTGGCCAGGGTAAGGTCAGCACCGTGATTGTGTCGGTGGGCAACGACGTGGTCCTGGTCGACCGCTTCATCGCCGCCCTGAGACGGACGCCGCTGCTGGCCGAGCGCCTGTTCACGGAGGCTGAGCGCACCACCCACTCCGGCAACCCGCGGTCGGCTGAGTCACTCGCGGCGCGGTTCGCCGCCAAGGAGGCCGTCGCCAAGGCGTTGGGCGCGCCAAGCGGGTTGCACTGGCACGATTGCGAGATAGTCGTCGATCCCGACGGCCGCCCCTGGCTCACCGTCTCGGGTTCCGTCGCCGCGGCCGCCGCCGATCGCGGCATCGAGCGATGGCACCTTTCCCTGTCACACGACGGCGGGATCGCCTCGGCGGTCGTCATTGCGGAGGCCGGAGTGGGCGAGGTGGCGCTATGAGCATGGCGGTCGGGCGTGGTGTTGCGGCGCCTTTCGGCGAGGCGGAGCCTTTCGATGTGGCAGCGCCTTTCGGTGGGGTGGCGCCATATGGTATGGCGGCGCCTTTCGGTGTGGCAGTGCTTTTCGGTGTGGCGGCGCGTTTCGGCGAGGTGGCGCGATGAGGTCGGCGTATAGGGCGGCGCAGGTGAAGGCGGCGGAGGGTTTGCTGATGCCGACGTTGCCGCCGGGCACGCTGATGATGCGCGCGGCATTCGCGTTGGCTCGGCGGTGCGCGCTCACCCTCGGGCGCGTCTATGGCTCCCGCGTCGTGGTGCTTGTCGGCTCCGGTGACAACGGTGGTGACGCGCTTTATGCCGGTGCCTTCCTTGCCGCGCGCGGGGCGGCGGTGTCGGCGAGGCTTACCGATCCGGGCCGGGTGCACGCCGAGGGCCTGAGCAGTTTCCTTGCTTCGGGCGGGCGCATCATTGACGGGTACCCACAAAAGGCAGATCTGATCATCGACGGCCTTGTCGGCATCGGCGCCACCGGCCCCCTCCGCGGCCCCGCGGTATCCTTTTTGGACGGCATGCCACCCGCACCCGTTGTGGCCGTGGACATCCCGTCCGGTGTCGATGTCGACACCGGTGACGTGCCCGGGCCCGCGATCCGCGCAGATGTCACCGTCACGTTCGGCTGCCTCAAGCCCGCCCTCGTCATCGGCCCCGCCGTCGCGCACGCGGGGCAGGTCGAGCTGGTCGACATCGGACTCCAGCCGTACCTGCGTGGCGGCGCGGCACTGCACCTGGCCGACGCCGAGGACATCGCCGCTTGGTGGCCCCGGCCCGACCTCGACTCCGACAAGTACACGCGGGGCGTGGTCGGCTTGGCGACGGGCTCGGCGCAGTATCCCGGCGCGGCGCTGCTTTCGGTCGCGGGTGCGTTGGCCGGACCGAGCGGCCTGGTGCGCTACGCCGGCGGCGCGCACCGGCTCGTCGTCGCCCACCACCCCAGTGTTGTTGTGGCGCAACGGGTTGCGGAGGCTTCCCGGGTGCAGGCTTGGGTGTGCGGTTGCGGGTTGGGCACCGAGTCGCACGCCGCGGCCGAGTTGCGCGCGGTCCTTGGCAGCCCGGTCCCGGCCGTGCTCGACGCCGATGCGCTCACTCTCCTCGTCGACGGTTCCATGGCGAGTGAGTTGCGCCGCCGCGACGCGCCGACCGTACTCACCCCGCACGACCGCGAGTTCGCGCGGCTGGCCGGTGAGCTGCCCGGCGAGGACCGGGTCGCGGCCGCCCTGAAGCTTGCCGCCTGGACGAATTCGACCGTGCTGCTGAAGGGGTACCGGACCGTGGTGGCTTCGCCGGCCGGGCAAGCATGGGTAAATACGACCGGCGTCGCCGAGCTGGCGACCGGCGGGACGGGCGATGTGCTTGCCGGACTGCTCGGTTCGCTGCTGGCCACCGGGTTGCCGCCCTGGCGCGCCGCCGTCATGGCCGCCTACGTTCACGGGCAGGCCGCCCGGTTCGCCGCCGAGTCGGGTCCGGTAACCGCGGTCGAGGTTGCCGAAGCCTTGCGGCTGGCGATAGCCACAACCATCGCCGCGCCTGA
>DASUXL010000175.1:0-21764 GCA_036377915.1 Candidatus Limnocylindrales bacterium | reverse complement strand
CGACTAGCTCTTCCGGATCGCCCGGGCGCGGCGATCCAGGGGCTTGGCCTCGCGTGCCCGACCAAGGTCTCTCAGGAGCGTGGCGAGGTTTTCCAGGCAGATGGCGACGGTGGGGTGGTCGCTGCCGTAGACGGCCTCGCTGATGGCGAGGGCGCGACGGGCCAGGGGTTCTGCCTCGTCCGCCCGGCCAAGGCCTTGCAGGATTATGGCGAGGTTGCTCAGACGGGTGGCGACGGTGGGGTGGTCGCCGCCGTGGCTGGCCTCGTCGATGGCCAGGGCGCGGCGAGCCAGAGCTTCTGCCTCGCTGGACTCGCCAAGCTCAAACAAGACCGTGGCGAGGTTGTTCACGCGAATCGCGATCGCCGGATGGTCGCTGCCATAGGCAGCCTCGTCGATGGCCAGGGCGCGTCGGGCCAGGGGTTCGGCCTCGTCGGCCCGGTCGAGGTCTTGCAGAATGCTGGCGAGGTTGCCCAGTCCGGTAGCGACTTCGGGATGGTCGCTGCCGTAGGTGGCCTCGTCAATTGCCAGGGAACGGCGAGACACGGGCTCCGCCTCGTGCGACCGAAAAAGATCGTGCAGCACTCCGGCGAGGATTCCCAAGCAGTTGCCGACGTGGGGATGGTCGGCGCCGTAGGTGGCTTCGTCGATGGCCAGGGCGCGACGTAAAAGGGGTTCCGCTTCGTCGGCCCGGTCGAGGTCTTGCAGGATGGCGGCGAGGTTGCACAGACTGGTGGCGACGGTGGGGTGGTCGCTGCCGTAGGCAGCCTCGTCGATGGCCAGGGCGCGGCGACCCAGAGCTTCTGCCTCCCTTGGCCGGTCAGTCTTTCGAAAGACCGCGGCGAGGTTGTTCACGTGAAGGGCAACCGTCGGATGGTCGCTGTCGTGGGTGGCCTCGGCGATGGTCAGGGCGCGACGGGCCAGGGGTTCTGCCTCGTGCGCTCTACCCAGGTCCAGCAGAATGTTGACGAGGTTACTTAGGTTTGCGGCTATTTCGGGATGGTCGCTGTCGTAGGTGGCCTCGGCGATTGTCACGCAACGGCGGGCCAAGGGCTCTGCCTCATCCGCCCGGCCCAGATCACGCAGAATCCCGGCATGGACGCCGAGGCAGATGCCGACCTGGGGATGGTCGGCGCCGTAGATCGCGACGGCGACGGCGAGGGCGCGACGGGCCAGGGGTTCTGCCTCGTCCGCCCGGCCAAGGCCTTGCAGGATCGTGGCGAGGTTGCTCAGGTCGGAACCATCGGTGGGATCGTCGGCGTCGGAGCTGGGTTGCTCGTATTCCGTGGCCATGGCCACAGCATGGCAGGACCTGGCCAGCTTTATACGATGGCGGCATGGCACTCCTGCACCAAGCCACGCTGCGGCCCACAAAGCTCGAACTCCTGACCGGCTGGCTCGCCGGCCGCGACTGGTATCAAGGGCCGCCCGGCGAGGTGGAGCGGGTGGCTGCCTTCCGCTTCGACGACCCGGCCGGCGCGGTCGGGATCGAGACGATGCTGGTCCGGGTCGGCGACGGCCCGATCTATCAGGTGCCGCTCACCTATCGTGGCGCGCCGCTGGCCGGTGGCGACGACTGGCTGATCGGCGCCATGGACCACTCGGTGCTGGGCAAGCGCTGGGTCTACGACGCATCCGGTGACCCCGTCTACGCCGCCGCGCTGGCGAGCGCCATCCTCGCCGGCACCGGGCAGGCCGAGGAGTTCATCGAGGTCGACGGCCGGCCGGAGCGCCGCGAATCCAGCATGACCATCGCCAGCGGTGCGGCCGGGGGCTCCGACGTCCCCGCCACCGGTACGGTTCAGCGCGTCATCGACGGCGACCCCACCCGCATCGTCACCGGCACCGTCGAGCTGACCGTCGCCCGCCGCCTCGACGCCGCCCGTGCCGGTGCCGGGCTCACCGGCATCGTGCTGACCGGCACCTGGCCCGGTCAGGCGGCCCCGCTGCCACTCGCCTCCGCGACGCTGCGCTAGCGGTTTCCGTTCGGGTCGCGCACTTCGTGGACGAGGTGCATAACGGCTGACCACTGAAACGGCCCGTCCTCGCGGTCTGGGCGGAGGGCTTCCGTGCGCGTGAGGCGGACGCCATAGCCTTCAAGCTCGGCCAGGCTCCGGTCGAACGCCGGATGCGCGCTCAGGGACAGTTTGGCGTATGGGCTGGCCACGATGGGAAGCCCAGCACCAAGGGCTTCGTTGAGCACCCCCAAAGCTGGAGTGTCATTGATGCCGAGGGCCCACTTGTTGATGGTATTGAAGGTCGCCGGCGCGACGATCACCAACGCCGGTTCGCCCAGACGCTTCGGTTCGTCCGGGGTCCGGCCATGGGTCTCGACTGGGTGGCCGGTCAACCGCTCGATGGCACCGGAGTCGAGCCACGCCAGAGCGGCTGCGGTGGGAATGACACAAACTTCCCAACCGTCGTCCTGCAGGAGCTTTACCAGCTCCGCGATGGCACGGGCCGGCGGAGCACCGCAGACGACGAGATAGGTCAACGGTTTCAAAGTTCCACCCCGGCTCGCTGGGCTAGTGGCCGGAGCCCGGGTGTCACAGATCGCCGCTCACCACGCGCCAGCTCGACGACGAGGCGTCTCGCGCTGTGGTCATGCGCATGACTTCTGGTGCGATCCGTTCCGCCTCCATCAAGTGGAGTACCGATTTCGCAGCCCCATCCCGCGTTTGCCGGAAAGCCGAGGCGAGGTCAACATGCAGTTGCGCCCGGCGGCTCAGCAGGATACGCGGCAACCTGCTCGTGTCGATGCGCTTCGCGGTAGCAATCGCCGTGCCCGGCAGCTCGAACGACACTGCTACGGCGATGCGGCGCAGTTCCACGTTGGTGGGACCGAAGGCCGTCCAGAGCTGGTTGTCGTCGTGGCCAAGCTCGGCTCCGAGTTTCGCTGCGAACGTGAGGCATCGGTCTGCGGCGGCACGCTGCTGGAGTCGGCTTGCGACCGTCGCGTTCACTAACAAGAGACTTCCTTGTGCCGACAAATGTCTGGCGTCAGTAGGCTTGGCCGTGGCGATCTGGTCGTACGCCGACTGGACCAACGCCGCCGCATCTCCAAGGCGCTTCGGATTCATGGCGAGCGATATGGCGGCCTGGCCACCGGCCACGGCATACAGGGCGACATCTTCGATCTGTCTCGCCCCCACCACGGCCCGATCGGCCAGCATCCACGCCAGCTCCCAGTCACCCACCTTCGCGGCGAGTTTGGACGCGACAAGGTTGGCGGCGGCCAAGACCAGGTGAGGCTTCCGTGATTGCTCCGGCCAGACCGCATGATGTTCCGCCTCGGCAATGAGCCGGGGAAGCATTGCAGCCACAGCCGAGTAGGCGGCTTGCTGGTAGAGCACGTGGGCGCGATGGACGTCGCGTTCAATCTCGACAACGCTGCGGATCTCGACGATATCCGAGCCGTCATCACGAACTAGCAGGCGCCGGTGAAGTCCCGTCGAGAGTGGGGCAACGAGTGAGGCAGGGGCCAGGAACAGCAAATCGCGCCGCCTCATCTCGTCCTCCGCCTCCCAAGCTTGTACTAGCTCACCATCAGCCTGCAGGACATCGTCAAGTGCCCGAACAATGCTGTGCGGACACCGCCTGTGCCCGAGCTCAATATTCGACAGGTGTGGCCGGCTGTAGCCGATCCTCTTCGCCAGTCCGTTGACGCTGAACCCCGCCCGAATGCGAGCATGTTTCAGGGCGAGACCAAATGTTTCAGCATCTTCCGTGTTCATTGAAACCCTCTGAAACCTCACGGCTATTGGCGACTGCCGATGGTTATTGGACGCTTCTATCACGATAGTCGGCGGCGAGTATCCGCCCAAACCGTTGGAGGACAAGGTGAATCTTACGGAGCTGTTGGTCACCGGTTATGACGGCGACAAGGCTGTCTTTGCCACGAACCTGACCGCCGAGAGCGCGGCCTCCATCCTCGCCGCGACGAGTCTCGAGGATGGCAGCCGCGTCGAGGCCGGCGTCGAGTTGGCCGGGCCCGCCTTCCGGACTCTGGCGCAAGCATTGTTGGCTCTGTTGGCTCCCGCGGTCAGCGGCGGTTGAGGCGGACCTTTCCGTCAGCGACAACGGCTGTGCCGCTGACGCTGAAGGTGTCGCTACGGTTGTAGGCGGTGCCGTCGGAGGAGTAGGTGCCGGTCACGTCGGCGCGGCCGGATCGGGTCGTGGTGACGTTGACGGTGCCGGTCTGCGGGTTCACGGTCAGGTTGAGTGTGGGGTACGTGGTCACGGTCCACTTGACGTTGGCGATGGGCTCGATGGCGAAGGCGGCGAAGGGGCAGCCGGTCGGTTCAAGGTCGGTCGACTTGGCGCACTCGTCCACAAAGGATTTCACCTGCGCCTCGACCTCGGCGCGGGCGGAGTCCTTGAGCGTGACCGTGAGCTGGACCGGATTGCCGCCGCCCACCGCGACGGCGGTGACGTCACGCCCTTGCAGCAGGGGGTTGTCGACGACGCTGACCCGGTAACCTCCGGGGAATGCGAGGAAGCCCCCGCTTTCGGGCGGCATGGTCACGCCGTTGACGGTGACCGGGGCGGCCGCGGGGGCGAAGATTTCGAGCGGGGCGAGGCCGCCGTCGATGAGCCAGCCGCGGAAGAGCCCGAGGGTCTTCGCCTCCGACCGCCTGACGGTGAACTCCATGGCGTGCTCGGCGCCGTCGATTTCGAAGCTCACGGGCACGACCCGCACATCCTCCTCGCCGGTGACCTCTCCGACGACGATGTTGGCCGGTTCCCGGTACCCCTCATGATTGAGAACTTCAGAGGTGAGCAGCATGCGCCATTCGGATCCGGTTCCCTCGCCCTCGCCGACGGGCAGCAGGTAGGACATCGCCTCGTCGGCGTCGCCCGCGACCAGGGCGTCGAGGTAGCCGGTGACTGTGCGCTGCGGGGTGAAGAATCGCGTCGACACGAAACTGTAGACGGATACGAGCGCGAGGACGGTCAGCACGGCGGCGCCGATGCCCAGATACACCTTCACGCTCGGGTTCCGGACTTTGACAAAGGCCGTGTTGTCCACAGTGGATTCAACAGTCCCTGCGGTCCCGGCAGTCTCGGCAGGCGTCGCGGGGGACTCCATGGACTGCCCGCATTGCGGACAGAATCGCGCCGACTCGGGCGCCGGGCGGCCACAGGCCGGGCAGGATCGGGTCTGCTCTCCCGCTTCCGCGCCGCAGACCATGCACCGGGTCTGTCCGGGGAGCAGCACTGTGCGGCAGTGTGCACAGCTGGTGGTGGCTGTGGTCATGGCGACCCCTCGAATGCTGTCGTTAGGAAGTGGTCTCGCCGCTCGCGGTGGGCGGCTTGGAGCTGTTCGTGGTGGCGCACGGGCGGCTCGTGCCGGCAGCTGGCAAGCTCGCGCCAGGCGGCCGCGCTGTGGCGCAGTTCGTTGTGCCACTTGATGCCCTCGACGGGGCTGGGGTTGGAGCGTTGCATCCAGCGGTGCCACAGCCAGAACATGGTGAGTTCGACGCGCAGGCCCTCGTGCGCCGGCCAGCACGGCGGCAGCAGCACCCACGGGGCATAGGCGTCACCGAGCCAGTCCACCCACTCGGACAGCTCGCGCAGCAGTTGCGCCCGCTCGCCGGCGGTGAATCGGCTCCAGTCCCAGGGTGGCATGTCGCTCATCGCTGCGCACCCCTTGACGTTTCCGAGTCGGGTGAGGGCGTGCTCGTGGCACTGTCACCGGCCTGATTGGACTCGTCGACCTGCCGGTCGAGCGCCGAACTCGGCGACTGGGCACTCGGCGACTGGGCACTCGGCGACTGGGCACTCGGTGACTCGGCGCTCGGTGACTCGGCGCTCGGTGACTCGGCTCTCGGTGACTCGGCGCTCGGTGACTGGGCACTCGGCGACTGGGCACTCGGTGACTGGGCGCTCGGTGACTGGGCGCTCGGTGATTCGGCGCTCGGCGACTCGGCTCTCGCTTGGGATTGCCGTTCGTTGAGCGCCCGCTCGTCCTGCCGGACAGTCTCCTTGACCTCCTCCGAGCAGTCGCCCAGCTGCTTGGATCGCTGCTCGATGCCGGGCTCCGCGCGGTGCAAGCTTTCGAGGTTTTCCGGCTGCTGCACATTTTGGTACCGCTCAGCCTGCAGATGACGGGTCGCTTCCTTGTATTCGGCCTTGTCGTAGTCTCGCTCGGCGGTCCGGGCGCCCGGCCTGTCCTGCCCGAGTTCGTACAGGCCGTGGTTGTCCTCCTTGGCCTGGAAGCTGTCCGGAGTGTGAAACTGCACCTCGACCGGCTGCCCGTAGGTCGGGCTGTCCTCGTTGTTGTCCCGCCAGCTCGTGTTCAGGCCCTTGTACGACGGGTCTTGCCAGGTGTCGCTGTGCGTGCCCTCGATCGGGGCGAAGCCGTCGTCGCGTAGCTGCTGGTACTTCTCCTGCACCCCTTGGGAGTAGTGCTCGGGCGGGAACGTGAACGTGTACCGGTTCAGGTCGTTCGGTTCGCGGCCTTCCTCGGCCAGGCGGGCATCCTTTGTCTCATAGGACTCCTGGCTCTTGAGCGAGTGGTCGAGGCCGGCCAGGTCCCCGCCGTAGCCGGACGTGCCGCCGTCTTTGATCGCCTGCATCCGCTGATCAAAGATCGGCTGCGCCCGCTCAGCCCGCGCATAGACAGGATCGTTCATGGCCGGGTCGTTCATAACCGGGTCGCCCCGCTGATGCCGCGCGTGTCCTGGAGGATCCGCTCGGCTGTCTCAGCGTCGATCTCGTCCAGCTTTGGTGCCTGGCGTGGGCTCGGGTACAGGTAGTCGCTGATGGTGCTGGTGTCGCTCCAGTGGTTGCTGCGCCCGAACACCTCTTCGATCGCGGGCAGGCGCCGCCGCCGGTAGATCATCGGCGGGTCGACGGCGCGGTTGACCCAGTACCGCACCAGCCGTTGCCGGTCGGCTTCAAGCTCGGCCGCCTGCTCCGGCGTGATCGCCTCCAGTGCTTCGGGGTGGCGCGGAAAGACTCGTTCGTCCCTTGCCATCCAGCGCCATTCGCGCAGGGACAGGTACTCCCATTGGTCGCCGGCGGCGGCGCGCCAGAGCTCTTCAGGCTTCTCCCATGAGCCGTAGACAAAGTATTGATATTCGGTCATGTGGTGAATCCTTTCAGGCGCGCGAACTGCGGGATCAGGCCGGCGGGGCGGGCCTCCACCCGCTGCGGTGCTTCGCTGCGCCAGAACAGCCAAGCGTGGAACGGCGGCATCATCTGGATCGAGCTGACCGGCAGGGCGGGGTAGAACCGGCTGCTGACCGTGTGCAGCCCACCGGCGAGCATCGGACCGCCCACGCTCGTCGGCCCGGGTGCGGCGACCGGATCGGCCGGCTGCCCCGGTGCGAGCGTGAAGCTGGTGTCGGTCAGGCGTTCCTCACCCGCCCACGACGAGATGTTGAACAGGTCCTGCTGGTTGGACAGCCCGCCGAAGATGATTTTGGCCGTGGTGGCGGCAAGGATCGCCGCCTGCTGCTCGAAGCCGTAGCGGTTGCGCAGCTGCGCCAGGCTCTGCGTTGCCCACAGGGTCACGATGCCGCGCCCACCTCCCTCGCTCACCAGCGACGGCAGGCTCTGCAGCGGGGCGATGTTGGCGACCTCGTCCAGCGCCAGCAGCAGCGGGACCCGCAACCGTCCACCTTGGACGGCGGCGAGCTCGGCGGCTCGCTGCGCGATGCTGTCCACCAGCCCGGCCATCAGCGGAGCGATCGCCTGCTGCTGGTGCGAGGGGCCGATGAGAAACAGCGACGAGCGGCTGGCCAGGAAAGCGTCGATCTCCAGATCCGTTGTGGCGCAGGACTTTAGCACCGTCGGTTCGGCAGTCGCCTCAAGCACGTTGCGCGCCACCGAGAAGAAGGAGCCGCGCTCGCGGTCGCCCAGCAGGCGCACCGAGTCAAGGTCGTCGGCCCACATCGCCGCGTCAGTGGCGGACAGGCGCAGGATCGCCACCGGGTCGCGCGTCTCCTGACCCGCGATCCACCGGCGCACCACCGCGATCGTCAGCCCTTCCAGCGCGGCCGCGTGGAAGTACGCCCGCAGGATCGAGGCGGCGCCGGCACGCCAGTGGTCGCCGTCCTGCATCCCCTGACCCGACACGGCCGTCATCGCCGCGACCCGGCGATAGCACACGCTCGGGTCCTCGCAGTCGGCCAGCGGCGACCAGCGCACCGACAGCGCCGGATACTCGCTGCCGAACGGGTCGTAGACATACGCTCCGCCGCTGTGCGGCTTTGCCACCCGGCGCCGCTGGTCACCGGCGAAGGAGAGGATGTCCCCGCGCGTGGAGGTGCACACCAGCGGGCCGTCCCAGCACATCACCGTGGGCACGATCAGCCCTGCCGTCTTGCCGTAACGCGGCGGGCCGACGATCCCCACCGAGTCCTCCGGCTCGCTCCAGCAACGCTTGTAGCCGTCGCTGGCGTCCCAGCCGAGGAAAACCCGTTGGCGCCCATCGACTTCGAAGTGTGGCAGGGCCGGCCACTGCATGGGGTGCGCCTCAGTCCTTGTAGACGCCGCTGCTGACCACGACCGGCAGCGGGCGCGCCGGGGCATCCGGGTCGGGCAGCGGATAGTTCACACCCGGCTCCTCGATGCGCTCCAGGCGCAGCTCGTTGGGCGGGTGCGTGGCGCAGACCGACAGATCCCAGCCGTTGCGGGCGCCGTCGAAGCTGGTGCGGAAGCGCGAGAGCGCGCGGCGCAGGCCGACGCGGTGCCCGGCCTCGACGGCGCCGTGGTCGGCGGCGAACTCGGCCTCGCGACTGCCCATGCCCTGCAACGGCATTATGACGTAGCGGATCGTCATCATCAGCGGCCAGGCGATCGCCCACAGGAAGAACTGGATCACCGGGTGGCGGAACCGCTCGATCGCCCAGGTGACCGCGATGTAGAGCAGGTAGTAGGGCAGGACCATGCCGCGGATGAAGAAACTGGAGATGCTGTCGGCGTTGCGCCAGTGGGTCAGCTCGTGCGCAAGGACCGCGCTGAGCGGCTCGGGGTCGTAGTTGAACTCGTCGAGCAGGCCACGATTGACGATGATGTGCCGGGCCCCGCAATAGGCATTGGGCTCTCTTGAATCATCAATCAGCAGCCTTGGGTACCCGTTGAGCCTGAGCCGTTCCGCAGACTCCCGCAGCAATGGCAGCAGCAGCTCGCTCTCCCTCCGGCTGGGTTGCCTGACCCCGGCTATCCGCAGCGTCGCGCCCTCGGCGGCCACCCGGTAGATCGTGTAGAGCAGGCCCAGGAAGAACGCGCCGAAAAGCTGGCCGAGGAACAGCCCGATCGCCACGCCCGGGTCGTCCGCGGCCACGAACCACGGCAGCAGCAGGCCGAACAGGAAGCCGCCGAGGCCGCCGAGCACGATGCCGACGAACAGGCCGACCGGGCCGCCCGCCTTGAACAGGAAGGTCTGCATGGCGGTGCCGACGATCGGGAAGTCCTGCAGCGTTTCGAAGCCGGGTCCACCGGTCGCTCCCGGGTCGACGGCGCTGACGAATATGCCGAGGAAGCCGCTGAGGCCGCCCAGGACAGCGCCTATGCCGCCGAACAGGAAGGCGAGCGGGATGTTGAAGACGCTGACCAGGATCGCGCCGAGCAGGCCGCGCCAATCCCGGAACATGCCGGTGACCAGCCACGAGCCGGCGTTGGGGAAGCCCGGCGGGCGGGCGAAAAGCCGTGGCCCCAGCACGGATTTGGGCCGCCGCTGCGGCGGCGGGGCCGGCGGTTTGGGCCACCCGGGCACGGGCGGGTTCTCCTGTGCGATCACGGGCGGCGCCGGGTGTGGCGGCATGACCATTGCTTGGGGCACCGTGTCCGACGCGTCGGCCGGTGCGGCCACCCGCAGCGGTGTGGTCACCTGATCGGGTTGCGCCACCGGCGCACCGCACCGTCCACAATGCAGGTTTCCTGGAAACAGCTGGGCACCACAGTTAGCGCATTGCACAGAGGGTCACTGTAGGCCATCGATGCAAGGATAGGGAAGTGTCACTTCTCCGAGACGCCATCGTGAAGGCCCGTCAAGCGTGTTAAGCCCTGATGTACGAACGGTTTCGATCCATCGCTGGCGCGGCCCGAACACGCCCGTCGGCGCGGCCCTGAGCCAAGCGGACTCAAGCGCCGACAGCACGTCGTGCACGGACGCGCCCGCAACATTGTGATGGATAAGAGATTTCGGCAGGCGCTCGGCGAAGGTCAGCGGAGTGTCCAAAGCGGAAAGCTTGGCCGCGAAGGTGAGCGAGACCGGCGTCGAGGAACCGGCCTCGATCGCCACCCACGCGCACACCCGCCCCAGCTCGTCACAGGTCCCCTCCACGAGCAGCCCCGGCGGGCGCATCGCAGCGCTCATCCGCGCCCAAGCCCGCGCCACCTCGGACTCGTCGTACTGCCGCAGCACGTTGAGTGCCCGCACCAGGTCCGGCCGCAGCCCGGCAAGCTCGAACCCGCCGTGGGCAAAGGTCAGCCGGGGCGGGTCCGCCATCGGCTGCGCCGCCGCCACCCGCTCCCGGTCGATCTCCAACCCGACGACCCGCACCCCGGGGTTCAGCGCCGACAGCCGCTGGCGCAACTCGACCGCGGTGATCGGGCTCGCGCCGAAGCCGAGGTCGACGACGAGCGGCTGCGCGGTCGCGGTCAGCAGATCGCGGCAGCGCCATGCGATCCAGCGGTCGATCCGGCGCAACCGGTTGGGGTTGGTGGTCCCCCGGGTTATCTCACCCTTTGGCCGCAACGCGATGAACCTTGTGCTGCGCCGCCTGGGCGAGTGGCCGCACCACCATACGGTCGATGTTGACGTGGTGGGGCAGCCCGGCGCACCAGGCTATGCACTCGGCGACGTCGTCCGCGGTCAGCGGCTTGTCCACCCCCGCATAGACGGCCTCGGCCTTGCCGGCATCGCCGGCGAAACGGTTCAGCGAGAACTCCTCCGTCTTGACCATCCCCGGATCGATCTCCACGACCCGGATGGGACGGCCGCACAGCTCCAGCCGGAGCGTCTCGACGAACGCGGTCTGGGCATGCTTGGCAGCGGTGTACCCGCCGCCGCCCTCATAGACGATCAGACCCGCGGTCGAGCTGACCGTGATGATCGTGGAGTGGTCGCTCATCAGCGGGAGCAGGGCACGGGTCATGCGCACGGTGCCCAGCACGTTGACGTCGAACATCCACTGCCAGTCCTCGATCGAGGCGGTCTCGATCGGGTCGACGCCGTGCGCCCCGCCCGCGTTGTTGACCAGCAGGTCGACGCTGGTCAGGCTCTGAGCGAACGCGGTGACGTCGGCGTCATTGGTGATGTCACAGACGACGGGGGCACCGGCTCCGAGCGCTTCGAGTCGCTCCTTGCGGCGCGCGAGGGCATAGACGTGATAGCCGTCATCGGCGAGGCGGCGTGCGGTGGCGGCGCCGATCCCGCTGGAGGCTCCGGTAACGACAGCAGTCATGGTCACGCCACCCATGCTATTGAAAAGCCGCGCCCCGGTGAGAGGGCGCGGCCGGACCTGCATGGCGCTGAGTGCTTACGCGAGCTCTTCATCGGCAAAGTCGCGCCACTCGTCGTAGTCAGGGATGTAGGAGTCGCCTCCTCCTCCTCCGCCGGGGTACCAGTAGTCGCAGCAGAGACTGTCGATCAGCTCCCACTGGTAGAAGTCCGGGTCGCCCTCATAGGCGATCCTGAAGTCGGCGTCGGGTGGGACCGGTGTGGCGTTGAAATCGACCCAGACGACCTCCCACGGGAAGTCCAATGTCTGGTACTTGAACTCTTCGACGAAGCCGATCTGGGCAGGGCCGCGCTCGTCGCGGTACTCCTCGACGATCCTCTCCATGATTTTGTAGTTGGCACACTTGCCGAAGATTTTCACGAGGCCGTACCAGGTGGCGAAGACCCCGGCTACGGCAAAGAAACCCTTGAGCGCGGTTGACGCCGTGCCCTTGAGAAGGTCCCACAGGCCGGTTGCCGCGCCGCCGAATCCCAGCAGTGCGGTGATGACGTCGCCCGCGTCGGCACATGGCTGTCGCGGGTTGAAGGCGCTGAGCTCGTCCTTGAAATTGAGCGCCTGCTCCAGCAGGAACGCGTAACGCGGAGCGACCTCAGGCCTGTCCTTGATCTTGTTGAGCTCCGCGATGTACTCGTCGATCCTCTTCAACAGCCGGGTCTTGTTCGCCTCCAGTTTGACCCACTTCGGTTCCTGGGTGACCTGATCGACAACGGCCACGTTCCCGTAGTCGTCGAAGGTCAGCTTCGCTCCGGCCACCGGTGTCTCGCTCGACCACACCTGCGCGCCGCTGCTGTCGGTCACGGCGACGGTGCCGTCGCCGCGGAACTCCATCCGCCCGTTCGGTGCGCTGACGCTCGTCGACCAGGCAACCTCACCCAGATGGTCGATCTGGTACACGTTGCCGTCGCTCTTGTTCATGGAGAGCATGTCGCCGTTGCACGTGACCCAGTACTCGCCTGGTACGAACACCTTGCCGGGCGACCACTCATAGGTGCGGCAGTCGTCCTTGTTGCTCCACCACACCGGGTGGCGGGTCGGCGACTCGTTGAGGATGACCACGTTCCCGTCGCGTCCGACATTGAGCGTGGCGTTGGGGTTGCTGGTGCCAGTAGCCCACAGCGGCGTGCCTCCCACTGGGAGGACGGTGTTGTACGCGACGAGGTTGCCGTCGGTCTGGAAGGCGATCCTGCCTGCCGTCACCGGGGTCGGGCTTTGCCACTTCACGTTGCCGGCACCGTCGAACAGCGTCAGTTTGCCGTTGTGGACCAGGCGCTGGCCGTCGCAGCCGACGTAGAACTCGTTGTAGTAGAACACCTTTCCGGGCTGCCAGGTCAGGGTGCAGTCGGAACGCACCCCGCCACCGGGCTTGAGCCTCCAGCCGTTCCACGAGTTCAGGTTGAGCACCGCGGTCTGGTTGTTCACGTAGACGTTGCGGGCCATACCCATTCCCACGAGCTGCAGGCGGTTGTAATCGCCGGTCCAGTCCGCCACCGGCGGGGCCAGGAACGTTCCTGGCGCGGCGAGGTGCCAGCCTGTCCAGTAGGTGCCGGTGCCGTAACACGACATGCCCGCCATGCACGCCTGGTTGACATATGCCTGCTGATCGGTACCCAGAGCCACAATGGTCGGGATGGTTCGCAGATACCCGCCGAAGATGAAGTCCCGACCTCGGATCACGCTGTTGGCGTTGACCGCGTCGCTGCCGAAGGTCTGAGTCCCGAGCGGCTGCCAGGCATTGTGCTCCTGGCCGGAGGCGGTCAGCGGCTGGGCGACATAGAACCTGCCGTCGGTCCGGCGGCCCACCACCCCCGCCAGCAGGGCCAGCTCACCGGCGAACGGTCCGCCGCCGATGCCGTACCAGCCTTGCCACTGGCCGAAGGTCGGCCCGCCCAGAGAACTCTGGCGCAGGTAGTAGGCGTTCTTGTCGCCGCCGAGCGCGTACACGTAGGGGTGGCCGTAGATGTCGATGGCGGCCACCGGCGTACTGGTCAGATAACCGCCCAGGCCTTGCCATGCGGTCCACGTCCCCGCCCTGGGCGCTGTCTGCTGTAGCGTGTAGAGCTGGCCGTCGGTGCCGACACCGAAGACAAGCATCTTTTCCGTGTTGTCCATGATGACGGACAGCTTGCTGTTGATGCAGCAGGAGCCGACCAGGTGCCAGCCCGACCAGCCGTTGGGACCGGCGCCGGTCTGGATCGCCCGGTACACAGCCATGTCGCAACCGACGCCGAAGACTTCGATGAAGCCCTGGGTGTTGACGATCGTCACGGGTGCCTTGCAGAACTCGCGATCCGGCATGCGATACCAGTTCGACCAGTTCGGGCCGTCCGCCAGGACCTGCTCGGTGGCCCAGATCCGCTTGTCCTCGGCGAGCGCGAACGCGTACTGGCGCCGGTCGTTCTTGCTCGAGGCGGTGGCCATCTGCTCAAGCTGAAGCGCCGGTTGCGGCGTGTCGGCGGCGTGTACTTCCACGTTGTCGACGACCAGTGTGGGGGTGTGCGGGGTGTCATAGAACTGGATGCGGATGCTGGTGTGTGCGGTGGTGGCGGTGACGCAGGCTTGTACCGGTGTCCAGGAGTTGCCACCGGGAAGGTTGGCGAAGCCTTTGCCGGAGTTTTCGTTGCCGCCACCGCCAAGCAGCCATACCGCAAAGTAGCCGCTGGCGCCGGTGCCAGCGCCCTGGGTGGCGACCTGGGCGCTGCCGCAGAAGGTGTCACCGACGTTGATGCTGACAGGCACGTCCTGGAAGATGCCACCGTTGCCGTCAGTGGTGTTGGTGGCGGCGAACTGTGTGCCTTCGTAGGGGTCGTTACCGGTGACGCCGGGACCGTAGGTGGCATAGTTCGTGAGCGGCATCACCTGCCACGGCACGAAGCCCTGATTGAATCCGCCATTGACCACCAGGTTGGCGGTCCCCTCGGCGACGGCCGGACTTGCGGTGGTGATGGCGGACAGGCCGCTGCCGATGAGCATGGCCGCTACCGCCGCCGCGATGGTACGGCGTGATCGGCCTCGTTTCCCCGTGCGCAGGTGGAGGCCGACTATTGCCGCAGCGCGATGAAGTCCTTGCTGTGAATGTGCGGATGTTTCCGAGATACGATCAGTCACGGCTGCGAATGGTTCCCGTGAGGGGTATCGCCGTGGTAGCTTCGCGATGACGCGATCTTGATCGCCTCGGAGGAAAAGCGTGCGCTTTCAGATCCTCGGTCAGATGCGAGTGCACGACGGCGTGGGCTGGGCGGGCGTCCCTGCCGCGCAGCAACGCGTCCTGCTGGCGCTTCTGCTGGCCGACGCAGGCCAGATCGTTGCCGCGGAACGGCTGGCCGATGAGCTCTGGGGAGACCACCCGCCGCAGACAGCCGTGAAGACGGTGCACAACTACGTGATGCGGCTGCGTCGCCTGCTCGGCGACGACGGGGCTCACCTCCTGGTCACCCGGGAACACGGGTACGAGTTGGCGATCGGTCCGGCGGACCTGGATGCGTGGGAGTTCGAGCGGCTTTCCCGATCCGGGCATGGGGAACTGGCCGCGGGCCGGCCGGACCGGGCGGCCGAACATTTGGCCGCAGCGCTGGCATTTTGGCGCGGTCCGGTGTTCGCGGATGTCCCGGAACGCCCGGCGTGGGCGGCCCGTGTGGCCCAACTGAACCGCGCCCGGCTGGCCGCTGTCGAGGACCACATGGCGGCGCTGCTTGAACTGGGCAGGCATCCCGAGGCCGAGCACCAGTTGCACCGGCTGGTCGAGGAGCATCCGCTGCGGGAAACATTGTGGACACTGCTTATGCGGGCACAGTGGGTGTCTGGGCGCCGTGCCGACGCTCTGGAGACCTACCAGCGGGCCCGGGCGGTGCTCCGCAACGAACTCGGTCTCGAACCGGGTACGGCGCTGCAACAACTCCAGCGGGAGGTCCTGGCTGGCGGCTGGGCACAGGTGGCCGTCGAACCGTCGCCGCCCAGCCCTGTCCCGGCCCAGTTGCCGGCCGATGTCCGCGGGTTCACCGGCCGCTACGACTATCTCAAGCGGCTCGACCCGCTGCTGACCGATACCGGCGACGCCTCCGCCCGGGCGCTGGTCATCTCGGCGATCCAGGGCGCGGCCGGCATGGGCAAGACCGCCTTGGCCGTGCACTGGGCGCACCGGATCGCGGAGAGGTTCCCGGATGGCCAGCTGTTCGTCAACCTTCGCGGTTACGGCGGCACGCCGGTGCGACCGTTGCAGGCCCTGTCCTGGTTCCTGACCGCGCTGGGGGTGCCATCCGAACGGGTACCGTCCACTGTGGAGGAGGCCAGCGGGCTCTACCGCAGCCTGCTTTCGGGCCGAAAAGTGCTGGTGTTGCTGGACAATGCTGACGATGCTGAGCAGGTGCGCCCGCTTCTGCCGGCCGCGCCCGGGTGCCTGGCGGTGGTGACCAGCCGTGACCGGCTCGACGGGTTGGTTGCCGTGCAAGGGGCGGTGCCGCTGACCCTGGGTGTGCTGTCCGCCGACGAGTCGCGGGAGTTGCTGGCCCGCCTGCTGGGCGAGGACCGGCTGCGGGCCGAGCCGGCACAGGTGGCGCACCTGATGCAGCTGTGCGGGCACCTGCCGCTGGCGCTGCGGATCGCGGCGGCGAACCTGGCGGCACGCCCGCACGCCGACATGGCGTCCTATGTGGACAAGCTGCGTGTCGACCGGATCGGCGCCCTCGAGGTCTCAGGGGATCCACACGCGGGGATCAGGGGAACCTTCGATCTATCCTATGCCGGGCTGCCCGATGAATCCCGGCGGCTGTTCCGGCTGCTGGGACTTGTACCCGGATCCGACATTGACATGAACGCCGCCGCCGCACTATCCGGATTGGACGTTCGAACGGTTGCCGAATGGCTGGAGCGGCTGGCCGCCGCGCATCTCGTCAACGAGCATCGGCCCGGCCGGTTCACGATGCACGACCTGATCCGCCAGTACGCCAGGCAGAAGGTGGCCACCGAGGAGTCCGACAAGGCCGCGGCGCTGGACCGGTTACACGAGCACTACCTCGATGCGACGATCGCCGCCGCGGAGCGGTTGTTTCCCGCCACGTTGCGACCACCGTCCAACCTGCCCCGGACCGTGTTCGACAGCGACGACGCCGCGACGTCCTGGCTTGATACCGAGCGGCACAACCTGGTCAGCATCGCCACGCACGCCGCGATCGGCGGCCCGCGCCGCATCGCCTGGCAGCTGGCCGGCGCCATGCGCGGCTACCTCCGCCAGGGCATGCATCTGGTGGAGTGGGACGTCATAGGACAGGCCGCGCGGCAGGCCGCGGACGCCGAGGCCGACCCGCTCGGCCAGGCCGCGGCCCGGCTCTCCCTCACCTCGCGGGAATGGACGATGGGCGAATATGAACAGGCCCGCACGCTGGCCACGCAAGCACTGGCGCACGCCCGCCGGGCCGGCTGGCGCGATGGCGAATCGGTGATCCTGGGCATGCTCGGCAATGTCAGCACGGAACTCGGCCGGCTGAGCGAGGCCGCCGAGTTGTACGAGCAGGGACTGCTCATCGACCGGGAGATCGGCTGGCAGTCGGGTCAGGCGACGAAACTCGGCAACCTCGGGGTCATCTGCTATGTCCTGGGCCGGCTGGACCGGGCGGTCGACTACTACCGCGACGCGGTGGAACTGGAGTCGGCTCTGCCCGATTACGGTTACGCGCTTGCGGTCACGCTGGACAACCTCGCCGAGGCGTACCGACTGCTGGGTCGTTTCGACGATGCCCTGGAGGTCCTGTCCGAGGCCGCGGCGATCCACCACCGGCGCGCCGCCCGGCATCAGCAGGCTAACAACCTTCGCACCCGGGCCGAGGTGCACCGTGACCGGGGTGAGCTCCGCGCCGCGCTGGAGCTGGGTGCGGAGGCGCTTGCGACCGCGTCGGAGGTCGGCGACCGCGTGTTCTCCACCAACGCCCACAACGTTGTCGGTGACGTCCACCGGTGTCTTGGCGATCACGAACAGGCGCTGGAACATCACCGGTCGGCGTTGACCCTCGCTCGTGACCTGGGGACACCTCACGCAGAGGTCGAGGCGATGCTCGGGCTGGCCGCGGCGCAGCGCGCCGCCGGGTTTGTGGGGACCTGTCTGGACGTTGCCGGTCAGGCGCTGGCGATCGCCCGCAGCGGCGGGTTCCGCGTGCTGGAAGGGCAGGCCGTCACGCTGATCGGTGCCGCTCTGCTCGATCACGGGGAAGCCGGGGCGGCGCTCGAACAGGCCACGCTGGCGTTGGACATCCAGCGCCAGACAGGACACCGGCTCGGCGTGGCGCAGGCTCACCTCGTAGCCGCCGAAGCGCAACGGCAAAAGGGCGCGGCCGGGGAGGCGGAAAGCCATGCCGCCGCGGCGAAGGCGTGGTTCACCGAGATCGGCGTTATTTCCGTCACGTAACCAGGCGGGAAGAGGACGCCCTCGCCCGTTGTTGATCGCGCTGTGAGCTATACCCCCAGGCGCATCGCCACCCTCTCGGTGCACACCTCACCCCTCCACCAGCCCGGCACGGGCGACGCGGGAGGGATGAACGTCTATATCGTCGAGGTCTCCAAACGCCTGGCCGCCCGCGGCATCGAGGTCGAAATCTTCACCCGGACCACGACCGCGGCGCTGCCGCCGCGAGCCGAACTCGCCCCCGGCGTGACGGTCCGCCACGTCAATGCCGGCCCGTTCGAGGGCCTGTCAAAGGAGGACCTGCCGGCGCAGCTGTGCGCGTTCACGCACGGTGTGCTGCGCGCCGAGGCCGCCCGGGCGCCCGGCTACTACGATCTGATCTCCTCCCACTACTGGCTTTCCGGCCAGGTCGGCTGGCTCGCCAAGGACCGGTGGGGCGTGCCGCTCGTGCACACCGCCCACACCCTCGCCAAGGTCAAGAACCTTCAGCTGGCCACGGGCGATCGGGCCGAGCCGCGTGCCCGCGTCATAGGTGAGGAACAGGTCGTCGAGCAGGCCGACCGGTTGGTCGCCAACACCCCGACGGAAGCGCGGGAGCTGATCGACCTCTATGAGGCGCCGCTGGAGCAGGTGGCGGTGGTGTCACCCGGGGTCGATCTTGCCCGGTTCTGCCCTGGCGACAGGCAACTTTCCCGCGCACGCCTCGGCCTTGACGGGTACCCCCAAAAGATTGTCGCCTTCATCGGGAGGATCCAACCGCTGAAAGCGCCGGACGTCCTGGTGCGCGCGTTGGTGGAGCTGACCGCGCAGCCGGAGACGATCGCGCTGATCGTGGGTGGGCCCAGCGGCTCCGGGCTGGACCGCCCGACCGCCCTGATCGAGCTGGCGACAGCGCTCGGGGTGGCGGACAGGGTCCGTTTCCTGCCGCCGCAGACCGGTGAACGGCTGGCCGACGTCTACCGGGCCGCCGACGTGGTCGCGGTCCCGTCGTACAACGAGTCGTTCGGGCTTGTCGCCCTGGAGGCGCAGGCGTGCGGCACGCCCGTCGTCGCCGCGGCGGTGGGTGGTCTGGTGACCGCGGTGCGCGACGGTGTCAGCGGCGTACTCATCGACGGCCATGATCCCGGTGACTGGGCCAAGGTGCTCGGTGGCCTGCTCGGGTCGCCCGGATGGCGGGCGGAGCTGTCGGCCGGCGCGGTCGAGCACGCCAAGGACTTCTCCTGGGACCGCACGGCGAGCCAGCTGGTCGAGGTCTACTCTGAGGTCATGTGCGAGCACCGCCGCCGGCGTGACCTCCAGCTGTGCCGGACAGCATGGTAGTTGACGAGATCATTGCCGAGGTCTGCGCCGATCTGCCGCTGGACAAGACCGGCGAGCGGTCATGGGTGGTGACCCTGCCCGGTTCGCACAAGCTCAAGACGAACGTCAACCTGATCGTGGGCGAGCACGCGTTGCGCGTGGAGGCTTTCGTCGTCCGGCAGCCGGACGAAAATCGGGAGAAGGTGTGGGAGTGGTTGCTGCGCCGCAACTCCCGGCTGCACGGAGTGGCCTTCACCATCGATGCCGTGGGCGATGTCTATGTGCTGGGCCGCCTTCCGCTGCCGGCCGTGTCGGCATCCACATTGGACATGCTGTTGGGCGCGATCCTGGAGGCCGCAGACGAGTCCTTCGATGTGTTGCTAGAGTTGGGTTTCAGCACAGCGATCCGGCGCGAGTGGGCGTGGCGCCTCAGCCGCGGAGAATCGACCGAAAACCTGCGCGCCTTCCGTCACCTGCAGGAGTGACGCACTAAAAGCCTTTGAGACACCGTGGCGCGCTGGCTAATCTGCCGTCCATGATCTCAATCGTGCGGCACCGCCTGACCCCTGCCGAAACCGGCCCTGCGCTGCGTGCGCTGTGCGAGTGGACGCCGGCCGATGCCCCCGGCGGCGGCCTCCATCCCGGAGACGTGGGGTGGCATCTGCGGTTCGACGACGCGACCATACTGCTTTGGACCGATGATGCGGTACCGGTGGCGGTCGGCTACCTCGACAGCCATGTGCTGCGCTTGACCACCGCGCCCGGCGCTGATGGCGCCGATCTGGCGGCGCTCGCGGCCGACGTCGAGCGGCTGCTCGAGCCCGACGACGATCGCTGCGACGGTCTGCCAATGCCCGGGTGGGAGCTGGACCGGGAGGAGTCCTGGAAGGTCATGTCGTGGACCCCGCGGCCGGTGTCGAGCCGCGCCGAGCCGGTCGGTGCGGTGGGTGAAGCCGGTGCGGTCGGTGAGGCCGATGCCGCCAACGCCGCCAACGCCGCCAATGCGGCCGACCGGGTGCTGGTGCAGCGGTCCGCCTTCGCCAGATCCACGTTCACCGTCGAGCGCTGGCAGACGATGAAGCGGTCACCGGCGGGCGGGATGGCCGTGGAGGCACTCGTGCGCACACCCTCCGGGGAGCCCGCGGCAGCCGCGACCGGATGGTTCGCGGGCGTGGGCAGGTGCGGGCTGCTCGAACCGGTCGGCACCCATCCAGACCATCGCGGGCACGGCTATGGGCGCGATGCCGTGCTGGGCGCGTGCGCGGCTCTGGCCGATCGGGGTGCGAGCGCGGTCGCCGTCGTGACACCGTCCTCAAACGACGCCGCCGTGGCGCTGTATCGATCGGCCGGGTTCACCGTCGTGCGCGAGAACCGCGATTGGGTCCGTGCCCCGCGGGCCTGAACAGAGCGTCACCTGCAGGAGTAGGTGAACTCCGTGCTCGCCTCCAGCTCGCTGGGGGAGAGAATGTGCAGCGTCGCCCTTGCCTGGATGGTGCTGCGACCGCTGAACGTCCACAGCAGCGACACCGGCACCTGATCCGTGCCCAGGTTCACCTGCTCGGCAAGGACCGAGGTCGTCTTGCCGTCGCTGGTGACCCAGCGATACTGGATCGTCCCCGCGGCGCCGTTGGTGCGGATCGTGCCGATCACCCTTGCCTGCACGTCACACCTCTCGCCAAGCGGCTCGGAGAGTGCCACCGTGGCGCCGCCAATGCGCAGCGGGACGAGCCTTTGAATTATTTGGTACCCCACCCAGGCGATCAATACAAGAGTGACAAGCCCGCTTATGATGCCGATAATCCTTGTCCGCCAAGGCTTTTGTCGCTTCGGCCGTTGCGGCAGTTCGCCCCAGCCGGTGTCGACCCGCTGTTGTTGCTGCTGCTGCGGTTGCGGCAGCGCGGCAACTCCCCGCCCGAACCGCAGCACCTCCTCCTTGCGCTGATCCATCTGCGCGGCAAGCTGGGCCGGCTTGAGCGTCTCCTGATCCAGCGACGGATCCCGCAGCACCGCGGTCCGCTGCGGCGACGCCGCTTGTGGCGCTTGCGGGGCTCGCTGCGTCTCAAGTTGCGAAACCGGGACGGTCTCGTTCTCCTCCAGCCGGACCGGTGGGGGAGCCGCCGAAACCGGAGTCGGAACCATCGACGCCAGCATCGCCAGCGCACTCCGCTCGCCGTACCCCGGCTGGTGGATCGCCTGGTTGGAAAGGTTTGTCAGCGCCGCCCTCAGGCCGTCCCGGCCACCCAGCGCCTCAGCCTCATCGGCCGCCGCGTTCAGCAGCCGCTTCGCCTCGTCGGACGGGCGGGGCGTCGCCAGGGTACGCAGCAGCTTGACCCAGGCTGTCGTGTCATGGCCCGGCCCGGGTGTCGTCCCCGCGAGGGCGTGCGCGTAGCCACTTTCGGCAAGGACCACCCGCCCATCGCCGCTGAGTACCACGTTGTCGGCGCTCAACCCGCCGTGCGCCGCCCCCGCATCATGAAGCGACGCAAGGGTTTGCCCCGCGTCGACGGCGATCAGCAGCGCCACCGTCGGCGGCAGCATGATCCGCGCCTGCAACGCCTCGGCAACGGTCGGTGTCGCCGGCGTACCCGTGATCAGCCAGTGCC
>DASUXL010000174.1:0-9078 GCA_036377915.1 Candidatus Limnocylindrales bacterium | reverse complement strand
CGTCGGGCTGGGTTCCGGCCGCGTCGAGCACGGTGCTGAAGAAGCAGCGCGCGCCGACCGCCAGGATTACCTGGAAGATGTCCTCATCGGACAGTCCGTGGTCCCGCAGCACAGCGACGTCGGCCTCGGTGATGCCGGCCGCGTTGCGGGCTACCTTGCCGGCGAAGTCCATGACTGCGATGTCTACCGGGTCAAGGTCGGCGGGCCCGTCACCGCTCGCTATCGCCTCCACCCGGCTCGCGTCAAAGAACTTGTCGCGCAACACCTTTCCGTGTGCAAGCGCGCAGTAGCTGGACTTCAGGGCGCGGGCGGCGGCGAACGTGGCTAGCTCGTACCGGCGCAGGTCCATACCCGCCTTTATCGCCCCGTTCAGCCCCGCCCACGCGGAGTATACGTTGGGGCGCAAGGAAAACAGCTTCGTATAGTTGGCCACGTAGCCGTTGGCGTCCAGGTCGGCCCGGTAGAGGTCGTCGTCGCCGGGGGTCTGCAGGAAGGTCATGTCCTGAGACGGTAGGCCAGGTCAGCCCGGCCTCCGGCCGCCTGTCCGGTTGTGGACAGCCCGAGGTGACGGCCGGGATGGCCGGCGGATCTGGTACCCTCGTTTGCCAGGCCGAGAGGCGCTGCAACGGGCATGGCCCGCCACGCTCGGCCGGCACGATCTTGGACCAAGGGCGCCTCCAAGTGACTTTGGAGGTGGCCTGTGGGGACTGGGGAATTGCGGCGGTTGCTGGCGGAGCGGATCGTGGTGCTCGACGGCGCGTGGGGCACGATGCTTCAGGGCGCCAAGCTCACCCCGGCGGACTACCGCGGCGACCTGATCGCCGCCGACCATCCCAAGGATGTGACCGGCGACCCGGACCTGCTCAATCTCACCCGCCCGGATCTGGTCCTGGACATCCACCGGCAGTATCTTGCCGCGGGAGCCGACATCACCACCACCAACACGTTTACGGCCACCAGCATAGGCCAGGCCGACTACGGGCTTGAATCCCTTGTGGGCCAGATGAACCTGCGCGGCGCCCAGCTTGCCCGGCAGGCGGCCGACGAGGCGGGCGGCAAGTTCGTCGCCGGGTCGGTGGGCCCGCTGAACGTCACCCTTTCGCTCTCGCCCAAGGTGGAGGATCCGGCGTACCGGGCGGTCAGCTATGACCGGGTCAAGGATGCCTATGCGGAGCAGATCGCGGCGCTTGCCGCCGGCGGCGTGGACATCATCCTCATCGAGACGATCTTCGATACCCTCAATGCCAAGGCTGCCATAGCGGCGGCGCGCGAGGTTGCCCCGCAGCTCCCGCTCTGGATCTCGGTCACCATCGTCGACATGAGCGGCCGGACCCTTTCCGGCCAGACCGTCGAGGCGTTCTGGCGCTCGATCGAGCACGCCGAGCCGCTGGTCGTGGGCGTGAACTGCTCGCTGGGCGCGGAGGAGATGCGGCCTCACGTCGCCGAGCTGTCCCGCCTCGCGGGCACGTTCGTGGCGTCCCACCCCAATGCCGGGCTGCCCAACGCGTTCGGCGGGTACGACCAGACGCCCGAGCAGACCGGCGGCATGCTTGGCGAGTTCGCCGGTTCCGGCCTGGTCAACCTCGTCGGCGGCTGCTGCGGGACGACTCCGGCGCACATCACCGAGGTGGCCAAGGCGGTGCGCGGCCTGCCGCCCCGGCCGGTGCCGCCGCCGGTCAGGGAAACCCGGTTCAGCGGCCTTGAGCCGTTCGAGATCGGGCCGGACACCGGCTTCGTGATGATCGGCGAGCGGACCAACGTGACCGGCTCGGCCCGGTTCCGCCGGCTCGTCGAGGCGGGCGACTTCCAGGCGGCGGTCGATGTGGCGCTGGAGCAGGTGCGCGGCGGCGCCAACCTGCTCGACGTCAACATGGACGCCGACCTGCTCGAGGGCGAGCAGGCGATGACGACGTTCCTCAACCTGATCGCGACCGAGCCCGAGGTGGCCCGGATCCCGGTGATGGTCGACAGTTCAAAGTGGACCGTGCTTGAGGCGGGCTTGAAGTGCTTGCAGGGCAAGGGGGTCGCCAACTCCATCAGCCTCAAGGAGGGCGAGGGGCCGTTCCTTGAGCAGGCCCGCGCCGTCCGCGCCGCCGGCGCCGGTGTCGTGGTCATGGCCTTCGACGAGCAGGGGCAGGCGGACACGGCCGAGCGAAAGGTGCAGATCTGCGGGCGGGCCTACGATCTGCTGGTCGGCAAGGCCGGATTCGCGCCGCAGGACATCATTTTCGACCCGAACGTGCTCGCCGTCGCGACCGGCATCGCCGAGCATGACGGGTATGCCAAGGAGTTCATCGACGCGCTGCCGCTGATCAAGCAGCGCTGTCCGGGGGTGCGCACCAGCGGCGGCATCTCCAACCTGTCGTTCGCGTTCCGCGGCAACGACGTGGTCCGGGAGGCGATGCATTCGTCGTTCCTGCTGCACGCCGTGCGCGCCGGGCTGGACATGGGCATCGTCAACGCCGGCCAGCTCGCCGTCTATGAGGACATCCCGGCCGACCTGCTGGAGCTGGTCGAGGACGTCATTTTCGCGCGGCGGCCGGACGCCACCGATCGCCTTGTCACCTTTGCTTCGACGGTCACCGGATCCGGTACCAAAAGAGAAATCGACCTGTCGTGGAGAGAGGCTCCGGTCTCGGAGCGGCTCAAGCACGCGCTCGTGCACGGGATCGTCGACTTCATCGAGGACGACACCGAGGAGGCGCGGTTGCAGCTGGACCGGCCGCTCGACGTCATCGAGGGCCCGCTGATGGACGGCATGAAGGTCGTCGGCGACCTGTTCGGCGCGGGCAAGATGTTCCTGCCGCAGGTGGTCAAGAGCGCCCGGGTGATGAAACGCTCGGTCGCCTACCTCGAGCCGTACATGGAGAAGGAGAAGTCGGCCGGATCCGCAGGCCAGGGCAGGATCGTGCTGGCGACGGTCAAGGGCGACGTGCACGACATCGGCAAGAATATCGTCGGGGTTGTGTTGGGCTGCAACAACTATGAGGTGATCGACCTCGGCGTGATGGTGCCCACCGCGAAGATCCTCGATGTCGCGGTGGCCGAGGGTGCCGACGCCGTCGGGCTTTCCGGCCTGATCACACCGTCGCTGGACGAGATGGTCACGGTCGCCACCGAGATGCGCCGCCGCGGCCTGAAGCTGCCGCTGCTCATCGGCGGTGCCACCACGTCTCGCCAGCACACCGCGGTCCGCATCGCCCCAGCCTATGACGGGTCGACGGTCCACGTCCTCGACGCCTCAAGGGTTGTCGGTGTGGTCTCCGATCTGCTCGACCCTGACCGCGCCCGCGCGCTTGACACCGCCAACCGGCTGGAGCAGGAGCGGCTGCGCGAGCAGCACGCCAACCGCCACACCCAGCCGTTGCTGACGGTGGCTCAGGCCCGTGCCAACCGGGAGCGGGTCGATTTCAACGAACTTCCGGTTCCGGCATTTTTGGGGGTACGGGAAATGCGGCCGACCCTCGCCGAGCTGCGCGAGATGATCGACTGGCAGTTCCTCTTCCTCGCTTGGGAACTGAAGGGCAAGTTCCCGGCGATCCTCGACCAGCCGGTCGCGCGTGAACTCTTCGACGACGCCAACACGTTGCTGGACACCATTATCGCGGATGGGTCGCTGGAAGCCCATGGCGTGTATGGGTTCTGGCCCGCCCACTCGGACGGCGACGACATCGTCCTCGAAAACGGCGGGCCGCTCCTGCCCATGCTGCGCCAGCAGACCGCCAAGCCCGAGGGCCGTGGCAACCGCTGTCTCGCCGACTACATCGCCCCGGCAGGTGACCATCTCGGCGGTTTCGCCGTCACCGTCCACGGCGCCGACAAGCTTGCCGCCGAGTTCGAGGCAGAGCACGACGACTACAGGGCCATCATGGTCAAGGCTCTCGCCGACCGGCTCGCCGAGGCCTTCGCCGAGTACATCCACCTGCGGGCGCGGCGCGACTGGTTCGAGCCGGACGCGGCGCCACGCATCGAGGACCTGCACGCCGAACGCTTCCGCGGGATCCGGCCGGCGCTCGGCTACCCGGCCTGCCCCGACCACAGTGTCAAGCAGGAACTGCTGGATCTGCTCGGTGCGCGCGGGATCGGGATCGACCTGACCGAGTCGTTCGCGATGACGCCGGCGGCGAGTGTCAGCGGCCTCATCTTCGCCCACCCGGACTCGCGCTACTTCACCGTGGGCCGGCTCGGCGCCGACCAGATCACCGACTACGCCGCCCGCCGCGGCATGCCGCTGGCCGAGGTCGAGCGCTGGCTGCGCCCCAACCTCGCCTACGAACCCAGCTGAATGTAGAGGCGGGTCCACGGCTGGTCGTCGATGAGGCGCCAGCTGTGCCCGCCTCCGGCCGTGTCCTCGGCGAGCAGCACGTCGCCGGGGCCGAGCCGGAACGTTTCGCCGTCGCGGGTGGTGAACTCCAGCGTCCCGGTGAGCGTGACGACATACTGGCGCCGGGGTGCGTCGTGCCACGGCAACTGCGAACCCGGTGGGCTCTGCTGGAACAGTATCGGCCCGGCGGGTACCCAGCCGCCGCCGGTGTCCACTGTGGACTCTTCCACGTGCGACTGCCCATCCGCGCCGGTGAACAGGCGGACCTGGCGGACCTGGCGGATCACGCCGGCATCCCGGTGGCTTGCGGGTCGCTGCCGGCCGGCCACCGGACCTGGCGGATCACGCCGGCATCCCGGTGGCTTGCGGGTCGCTGCCGGCCAGCCACCGCCGGCCGAGGCGCGCCAGCTCGCCCCGCCCGCGCAGGGCATGCTGGGCGGTGTCGATCCGGGCGGCCAACCCGGCATCGTCGACGGCGACGGCCACCGCCAGCAGCTCGGTGGTGATCCCGGTCTGCACGATCCGCAGCTCCGGCCGGTCGGCGGTCAGGCGGCGCAGCACCGGTTCCAGCTTCATGAACCCGCCGATCCTGCCGTGCTCAAGGTCGTCGAGGGCGGCGACGATGTCTTGGTACGCATAGACTTTTACCCCTTCGACCCGGCCGGCGGCGTGCAGCCGCTCGGCCACCGGTTGCGAGGTGTTGCCGCTCTGCACCCCGAGGACGAGGCCGCGCATGCCATCGACGCCCCGCACCTCGGGTGTGGCGTCGGCGTTGACCACCAGGCTCTGGCCGGACCGCAAGTAGGGGGCGCACCAGCGGGCCATCGTCCGGCGATGGTCGGTGACCGTCGCGCCGGACGCCACCACGTCGATGCTCCGGCCCAGCTCGGCAAAGATCCCCTCGAAGTCCGAACCCTCGTAGCGGTGCAGCGTGAGCGGGCGCCCGAGCTCGGCCGCGACGGCGGTCATCAGGTCTATGTCCAGACCCGTGGGAGGCGGTCCGGGTACCTCGAAGGGCGGGTCGGGAAAGGCAGATCCCACTCGCAGTGGCTTACCCTCCATCGGCGTCATCCTCCTGTCAGCGTGATTTGCCGACTCGGGCCACGGGTTCTCGGCAACCGCATACGCTGCATAACGATCGACACGCCAAACGGGGGTAAAGCTATGAGCACCGGCACCGCCACCACCAAGGACGGGACCCAGATCTTCTACAAGGATTGGGGCAGCGGACAACCCGTGGTGTTCAGCCACGGCTGGCCGTTGACCGCCGACGCCTGGGACGACCAGATGTGGTACGTCGTCTCCAACGGATTCCGCGCGGTCGCCCACGACCGGCGTGGCCACGGCCGTTCCAGCCAGCCGTGGGAGGGCAACGACATGGACACCTACGCCGACGATCTCGCCGCCGTCATCGAGGACCTCGACCTGCGGGATGTCGTGCTGGTCGGCCACTCCACCGGCGGAGGAGAGGTCACCCGCTACGTTGGCCGCCACGGCACCGACCGGGTCTCCAAGGTCGTGCTTGTGGACGCCGTCCCGCCGCTGCTGCTGCAGACCGACGCCAACCCGGATGGCATGCCCCGCAGCATCTTCGACGATTTGCGCGCCGCCGTCGAGCGTGACCGTTCGCAGCTGTGGAAGGATTTCGCCGTTCCGTTCTATGGCGCCAACCGTGAGGGTTCCAAGGTGAGCCAGGGTCTGCTGGACGGTTTCTGGCTGATGGCCATGACGGTCAGCTTCAAGGCGGCCTATGACTGCATCAAGGCTTTCTCGGAGACCGACATGACCGCCGACTGCAAGAAGATCGACGTGCCCACGCTGATCGTCCACGGCGACGACGACCAGATCGTGCCGATCGGCATCTCCGCCAACCGGTCGTCCAAGCTCATCAAAGACTGCTCGTTGCAGGTGTACAAGGGTGCGCCGCACGGTCTGACCGCGACGCACCAGGACGAGTTCAACGCCGACCTGCTCGCCTTCCTCAAGGGCTGACCGGCCCCGATAGCGCGCGGTTGGATCGGTCAAGCTTCATCGAGAGAGCGGGACTTGAAGCGCCGCAGCGCGATTGGCGCCGCATGCCTTCTCGCCGGGCTGCTGATCCCAGCAGTCCCGGCCACGGCGGCGGACGCCCGTTTACCATTTATCTTGCACCACAAGGAAACGACGCCAGCAGCAGGCTGACACTCGCCGATGCCGTCGCCGGCCTGGAACGGGCCGAGCAGGTGCTTGCGGCCGCCAACCCGGGCATGGACGTGGAGATCCGCATCGCCAACGGTGAGTATGTCGCCGGTACCAACGACTGGCGCACCTACGTCGGCGGCCACACGATCAGCTTCCTGCCGCTGAACTACACCCACGCCGGCAGCCTGCCGCTCGGTGGCCGCCCGGTGTTCCGGTCCGATGGCAGGCCGGGCTACTGGATGTGGGCGGCGGTGCCCTTCGGACACCCGGGGCGACACCGGGCTGCGACCCGAGGCAACGTCAGGCCGTGACCGCCACACGCGGAGTGATGTTGTGGTTGACGTGGAAGAAGTTCGCCGGGTCGTAGGAGCGCTTGACTTCCCGCAGCCGGGCATAGTTGGCCGCGGTGAAGGCGGACTCGACCCGTGCCGGGTCGCGCAGGAAGTTGTAGAAGACGCCGCCGATGCCTGACGGCAGGTGGCTTCCGGGGTTATCCATCGAGATGGCGAACGGCGCGTCGCGGTGGCCGGCCGGGCCGCTGCCGGCGCCGGTCTCACCGACTCCCGCGGTGGCGCCGCCGTAGTGGCGGATCTCGACCGTGGTGCCGTTCTCCTCATGGGCGGCGATGACCGTGGCGATGTCGCGATCGCTCAGGGTGTGGAAGAAGTCCTGGAACTTCGCACCTATGCCGCCCATCTTGGCCTCCGCGTAGCGCCCCACCCGAGCGTCAACCCGCGCCGCACCGTTCCAAAGTGGACGCAGTGCACGCGCGGTCACGTCGGTCGACATCGCCTTGATGGTGACGCCGTCGCCGTTGAGCAGCACGGCGGTGCTGACCGACTCCGGGGCGTCGGCCGCCCAGCGCCGGTAGCGGTCGAGGATGTCGGCGGCGCTCGCGAGCGGGAACCTCGCGGTGCCGGAGAACACCCGCGCCACCGGGTAGAGCCGGAACTCCAGATCGGTTACCACGCCGAAGTTTCCGCCGCCGCCGCGCAGCGCCCAGAACAGCTCGGGATGCGAATCGGGTCCCACCCTGACGGTCTGGCCGTCGGCGGTGACGATCGACGCGCTCAGCACGCTGTCGGCCGCGAACCCGTAGCGGCGGGCCAGCCAGCCCATGCCACCGCCGAGGGTGTACCCGACGACCCCGACATCCGGCGACGAACCGGACAGCGGGGCCAGGCCATAGCGGTCGGTCGCGGCGAGGACCGCGCCCCAGCGCGCACCCGGGCCGACCTTGGCCACGCGGCGCACCGGGTCGATCTGGACGTCATCGAGGTTGCCGGTCTTGAGCAGGACCCCGTGGTCGCACGCCTGCCACGTGCCGTGCCCGGTGGCCTGTACCGCGAACGGCAGGTCCAGGTCGCGGGCGGTGGTCACGGCCAGCGCTACATCGGCGGTCGTCATCGCCTCGACGATCATGGCGGGGTGGGAGTCGACCGTCGGCGAAAGGGCGGCGCGGTGGGTGTCGTAGCCGGTGTCACCTGGAAGATGAAACTTTGTGTTCATGGGTTTCAGCTTTGTTGGGTACCCACAAAGCCCGCATCCGTGGAGAACACGTAGCCGCCACGTAGGTAATGTTGGGCGGTGATGATCCGCGTGGAGATCTCCGAGCGCGAGGCCGAGATCATGCAGGCCCTGGGGGAGAGGCTGACCAACGCGGAGATAGCCAAGCGCCACTTCATCTCGGTGCGCACGGTCGAGACGCACGTGTCGAACCTGCTGCGCAAGTATGGCGTCTCCGACCGGCGGGCGCTGGCCGGGTTGGCAGCCCAAGCGCGACCGCCCGTGTCCTTCGGGGGGCTGCCCGCCGCCCGCACGCCACTGATCGGCCGGACTCGTGAGCTTGAGGCGGTCACCGCCGCGCTCGCCGAGGCGCGCCTGGTGACCGTGACCGGGCCGGGTGGCGTGGGCAAGACCCGGCTGGCGATGAAGGTTGCGGAGGGTGCCACTCAGGGTGCCTTCATTGACTTGGTACCCGTTCGGCCCCCGTTCGTCGTGGAGTCCCTTGCCGCCGCGCTCGGCGTCTCGGAGTCCCCGGGCCAGCCGCTCGACGACGCGGTGCTCGCCCACCTCGGCGCCTCCGGCAACCTGCTCGTGCTCGACAACTGCGAGCATGTCGTCGACGCCGTGGCGGGCTTCGCCGAGCGGGTGCTGAGCCGATGTCCACAAACGACTGTCCTGGCGACGAGCCGGGAGCCGCTGGGGATCGCGGGCGAGCGGGTGGTTCCGTTGGGCCCCTTGTCTTTGGATTCCGAGGCCGAGGCGCTCTTCTTGCAGCGGGCAGGTTCCGCCGATCCGGAGTTCAGCGCGGACGCGGCCGTCGTGGCCGAGATCTGCCGCCGCCTCGACGGGATGCCGCTCGCGATCGAGCTCGCCGCTGCCCGCAGCGCCTCGCTCGGTGCGGCGGGTTTGCTTGCCGCGCTTGACGATCGGCTGCGGCTGCTCAGCGGTGGGCGGGGCAGCGACGAGCGGCACCGGTCGCTGCGGGACGTTGTCGGCTGGAGCTATCACCTGCTCGCCGACGATGAGCGGGAGTTGTTGCGGGCGTTGGGGATTTTCGCCGGTGGCTT
>DASUXL010000173.1:0-11049 GCA_036377915.1 Candidatus Limnocylindrales bacterium | reverse complement strand
TGGCCCTCCAGCTCCCAAGCGAAGTCTCTCAGGGACTGGAGGTGTACCTCGAACGAGTTGGGAGTTGACACGATGGCGTTCGCCTATTCGAACTGTGAGGCGTAGCGCGCCTCGTTGGAAGCCTGAACCTCCTGCGCCTGGTTGAGCGCCTGGCCGAGGCGGTCGATGTCCTCGAACACCTTCTCCGCCCCCTTCTTCAGCGTGGTCCAGTACTCCTGGTACTTCAGGGCGGCGGCGCTGTTGGAGCCGACCCACGATTCCTGAAGCGGGCGGGTGGCGTTGTTGGCCTCGGCCACCTGCTCGTTGAACCGAGCCGCCTTGGCCCGCAACGCCTGAGCCGCCGCGGACAGAGCCTGGAAATTGACGCTGACGACGTATTCTGACATCCCAACCATCCTTAACCGGAAAGCCGGTCGTAAACGTTACCGACTGCCTTGATTGACTGCGCGATATCCGCGTCCGAACTGGTGTAGCCGGTCTGGGTGCTGTTGACCACATTGGACAGATCCGTCAACAGCTGCACCAGCTTCTTCAGATCGCCGTCCAGACCTTCCACCGCCACATTCAGCGCCTTGGCCTGATCGCCCGAGTATTTCGACGCCCGCAGCTGGTCGACATCGGCCATCATCTGCTGCAGCGTCGCCTTCGCGTTATCCGAGCACTCGCTGAACGCTCTGGCAGCTGCCGTCGCCGCAGCGGTGTCGAGCACGAAGCCGGGACCGGTCATGGCGCCCCTCCTCTCTGTTGTCTGCTGTGTAACGATTCGAAGCTAGGCCGCCCAATGGATTGCCAGAACGGCATAACTGCGGATTAGCGTTGGGCAGAAATGCCCATCAGGTGGGCTGGGACCAGGCCACCTGGATCAGTGCGGTTCCCGTGCGGCGGCTCACCAGCTGCCCGCGGCCGGGTGGCTGCGGACCGGGTTTGACGTTGCCCAGCAACGGACCTTCGTCCTTCGGGCCGGACAGCAGCAGCCCCGGTGCCGCCAGGTCCCGCATCCGCTGCATGACCGGTTCGAACAGTGCCCTGGAGGCGCCGCCGCTGCGCCGCGCCACGATGACGTGCAGACCGATGTCCTTGGCCTGCGGCATCAGGGCGGCGAGCGGCGAGACCGGGTTGCTGCTGGGCGTGACCACCAGGTCGTAGTCGTCGACGACGACGAACAGGTCCGGGCCCTTCCACCATGAGCGGTTGCGCAGCTGCTCCGGTGTGACCTCCGGGCCGGGGATCCGGTTGCGAAGCGCCGCTTCGGCTTGCGCCACGGCGTTCGTGGCGGTCTGCTCGGTACCGCAATATTCAAGCAAATGCTCCGGGGGTACGGCGCCCAGAAGGCTGCGCCGGTAGTCCACCACGATGATGGCGGCTTCCTTCGGGGAGTACCGGGAACAGATCCCCGCCGTCAGGACGCGCAGCAGCCCGCTCTTGCCGGATTCGGTGTCACCGAACGTGAGGAAGTGCGGTTCGGTGTCGAAGTCCACAAAGACCGGTCCCAGGTCCGATTCGGCGATGCCGATGGGCACGCGCCGGTCGCCCGGCACCGGCGCGGGCAGCTGGGTGACCGGAAGCTCGCGGGGCAGCAGCCGCAGTTGCGGCGCGCGCTGGCCGCGCCATCCGGTCTCGACGCGCTTGACCATGTCGGCGACGCCCGCCTGCAGGTCCTCGACCGAGGAGCGCCCGTCCACGCGCGGCAGCGCCGTGAGGAACTGGAGCTTGTCGCTCGTGAGCCCGCGTCCCGGGCTGTTGATCGGCACGTTCGCGGCGGCCTTGCGATCGATCGCCGAGTCCGACGGTTCGCCAAGGCGTAGCTCGAACTGGGTGCCGATGATGTCGCGGACCGCCGTGCGCAGTTCGAGCCAGCGGTTGGCGGACAGCAGGAGGTGGATGCCGTAGCCGAGGCCGCGCGCCGCGAGCTGGCCGACCGCCTCCTCCAGGTCCTCGTAGTCCTGCCGCAGGGTCATCCAGCCGTCGACGACGAGGAAGACGTCGCCGAAGCGCCGGCCGTCCGGTTGCGGTACGGGGGAGCGCCGGAACGCGGCCATCGAGTCGATGTTGTTGTCGGTGAACAGGGCTTCCCGGTCGGCGAGCAGGGCGGTCAGCTCGGAGATGACGCGGCGGCAGCGTTCGGCGTCGCGGCGGCCGGCCACGCCGCTGACGTGTGGCAGCCCGCCAAGCCCGGACAGCGAACCGCCGCCGAAGTCGAGCAGGAAGAACTGCGCCTCGGCCGGGGTGTGGGTCAGCGCCAGCGCGCTGACCAGAGTCCGCAGCAGCGTGCTCTTGCCGCTCTGCGGCCCGCCGACCACGACCGCGTGCCCGGCGCTGCCGGACAGGTCGGCCCACAGCAGGTCCCGGCGCTGCTCGAACGGCTTGTCCACGATGGCCACGGGCACGGTGAGCCGGCCGAGGCCGGGCCAGCCGGGCATGGTGAAGCCGCGGTCCTCGGTGTCGGCCAGGCCGGGCAGCATCTGGTCCATTGTGGAGGGATCGCCGAGCGGCGGCAGCCAGATCTGGTACGCGGGCGGGCCTTTGCCTTCCAGCCGGCCGAGCATCACGTCCATGACGGTCTGCCCGATCGCCTGCTTACCTTCATCGGGTGAGGGTTCCGCCACGGGCGCGGGCTCCGGATCGTTGACCACCGGTACCGGTGACAGCGTGAACTGCACCGGCCGGTGCTTGAACGGCGCCGGCTGGGTGTGGTCGAACCGCTGCTGCGGCAACGGCCCCGACACGTAGGCTCCCTTGAACCGGATCAGCGTGCTGGTGTCGGTGCGCAGGTATCCGGCGCCGGGCACCGGCGGCAGCTCGTACGCGTCGGGAACGCCGAGCACCGCCCGGCTCGCCGCCGACGAGAACGTGCGCAGCGCGATCCGGTAGCTCAGGTGGGTCTCCAGCCCGCGGATGCGGCCCTCGTCGAGGTTCTGCGAGGCGAGCAGCATGTGCATGGCCAGGCTCCGGCCCAGCCGGCCGATCATGACGAACAGCTCGGTGAACTCGGGCCGGGTGGTGAGCAGTTCGGTGAACTCGTCGATGACGATGAGCAGGGACGGCAGCGGATCGAGTTGCGCCCCGTTCAGCCGCGCTTTCTCGTAGTCCTTGACCGCGGCGAAGTTTCCGGCCGAGCGCAGCAACTCCTGGCGGCGCACCATCTCGCCGCGCAGCGCGTCGCCCATCCGGTCGACCAGGGTCAGTTCGTCGGACAGGTTGGTGATGACCGCGCTGACGTGGGGCATGTCGGTGAGGCCGGCGAAGGTGGCGCCGCCCTTGAAGTCGACGAGTGCCATGTTGAGCGTTTCGGAGGAGTGGGTCACCGCCAGGCCGGTCACCAGGGTCCGCAGCAGCTCGCTCTTGCCGGAACCGGTGGCGCCGATGACGAGTCCGTGCGGGCCCATGCCGCCTTCGGCGGATTCCTTGATGTCCAGGTCCACCGGGCGCCCGGCGGGGTCGACCCCGATCGGGATGCGCAGCCGGTCGCGGCTGGGGCGGGGCCGCCAGGTTATCGCGGTGTCGACGGTGCGCGGGTCGCCGATGCCGAGCAGGTCGGCGAGGCCGAGGCTGACCGGCGCCGCCGACTCGGCCATGGGTGTCGCGGCGGTGTACAGCGGGGTCATCTGCCGGGCGAGGAACTCCGCGGACGCGGTGGGCAGGTGGTCCGGTGTGCCGACCGGCAGCACGCCCTGCAGGGTGCGCATGCCCAGCCGGGCACCGTCGATGAGCAGTTCCAGGGTGGTGTTGGTGGCTTCCGCGGGCCAGCCGCCGACGTCGATGACCGTGACGCCACGATAACCTTCCACATCGGACAGTCGCGCCGCGTCGCCGCCGTCGAGCAGCACCACCATGTGGGGCTGACCCGGTTCCGGCCCGATGTGCGGGGAGAACGGCGCCCGCATGCCCAGATCGGACGCGAGTACCTCGGCCAGCTCCGCCATGCTCGGGGCGAACAGCCGGGCCGGGCCGGCCGCGTCCATCCGCTCGGTGTCCATCGAGTGCGGCAGCCACTTGAGCCACTCCCACGCGCCCTGCCGCTCGGGACCGGCACAGCAGGCGATGCGCATCAGGGCCGGGGCGTGGAAGACGACAAGCTGTGCGAGCAGGGCGTTGGCCAGATCGAGCACCTGTCCGCGCTCGCCCTCGATGGTGATGCGGGAGAACGCCTTGAGGGCTATGGAGACCGGGAGCCCGGGTACGCTGCCGTGCGCCCGGATGAACTGGCGCAACGCCGCGGACGACATCGGGTCCAGGTCCTCCAGCGGCGCGGTCTCGGGCGCGCGCAGCCGGCTGGCGAGCAGCTGCGTCCCGGTGGCCACCCGCACCCGCCCGAAATCGGGATCGTTGGCGCGGCGCTGCCACATCCGCTCGGTACCACAAAGCCGCCAGAGATTGGACGGTGGCGGAAGCGCGGTGTTGGCGGCGGTCTGCTGCTTGGCCGCGGTGTCGCGGGCCTGGGTGCGCAGGTTGCGCAGGTAGCGCAGGTAGTCACGGCGCTCGCCGTTCAGCGCCGCCTTGCGCTGCATGCCAGGTTTGGCGAGGGTGAACGCCAGGGTGCCCACCGTGGACAATCCGAACAGCGAACCGAAAATCCATGTCAGCGCACCGTTGGAGCGGCCCAGGTACATCAGTGAGAAGGCACCTGTGCTCAGCATCACCGGGAGCATGAGCAGGATCTGGCCAAAGTTCTGGCTTCCGCCCTCGCGCGGGAGGGACGGTGGCGGCTGCAGGGCGATGTCGCCTTGCGGGAGATCGGGGCTCACGCATTTATCTAACCCGCTTGAAGGCCGGTGGTCGTGGACAGTTTGCCGTATCTGAGCATCGGCATTTTTGCCGTTCATGATGCCTTGGCGGGTTTCTACGCTGGCTGACATGTACAGGAGCGGTGAGTATCAGGTCGACCCGAATGCGATCCGTGCCTTGGCCGGTTCGGTTACGGCCGAGATTTTGCGAGCCTACAACGTTTTGCAGTCGATCCGGTCGATTCCCGAGCCGCCGTTTGGTCCGGTGGGTGGGTCGGCCGCCACCGCGACGAGGACGCTACGCCAGGAGATCGAGCGGTCGCTGGAGACCACGCTGGAGCGGCTGAACGCGGTGAACATGCTGCTGATCCAGGCGGCCAACTCTTATGCCCAGCTTGATCAGGGCTGGGCCACCCACTACCGGGAGGTGCGCTGATGTTTCTGCCAGCCACGCCGCCGGCGGCACCGGCGAATCCGGTCTCCGACAAGCTCACGTTCGGGATGATGACGTTGATGACCATCATCCCGATGTTCTCGACCAAGGCGCAAAAGATAGACGAGACCGGGGAATGCCTCCGGGTGGCGGCCGGCCAGATGATGGAGTCACAGGAGAATCTCGCCAAGATCCGGGAGCAGCTGCGCAAGGTCATGTCGGGCCAGACCGCGGACAACGCCATCAAGGACATGATGATCCTTGACGGCTGTTTCAAGACCACGAACGCCAAGATGGACCAGCTGTCCACGCTCCTTGAGACCGTCGCCCAGAGTGTGGCCAAGGATCAGGGCCGCTTCAACGGCGTGGCCCTTGCCGGCGAGGCGAAGGCGATCGCGCAACTGCTGATTCCCTTCATGGGCAAGGCTTTGGCCACCATCACGTCGTACATAGTGCTCGGTGTGCTGGCGGCGCTGCTGATGAAGACCAAGAAGGGGCTCGACGGCGCCGCGAACACCATGAACACGGGGATGACGCCCGAGGTCAGCCAGGCCGTGAGCACGGCCGGCGACGTGGCCGGCGGCGCGGGCTCGGGGAGCCTGAGCGGCTCCACCCCGACGGGTGGCGCGATGCCGGCGGTGACCACCACGAGCAACGGCCAGACCCTCACGCCCAATGTCTTCAACTCGGGCCCGGGCAGCAGCGGCTGGGTCGCGGTTGACCCGAACACCCAGCAGCCCGTCGGGGGCGGCGCTGGTGCGGGCGCGGGCGCGGGTGCGGTTGGCGGCAGCCGGATCACCATCGAAACGCGCGCCGACGGCACGGTCAAGGTCGATATGGGCCAACCGGATCGCGACGTTTCGCTGCAGGCCGACATCGGCGGCAAGAAGGTGGACATCAAGTATGACGGCGATGGCGACGGCAAGGTCGGAGGGTGAGGAAAGTGACGGACGAGTTTGACGAGCTGCTGGCCAAGATGGAAGCGCAGCAGCGCAAGGCCGAGGAGCTCCAGGAGGAGATTCAGAACATGGAGATCACCGGCAAGTCCCGCAACGGGGAGGTCACCGCGACTCTCAAGGGGGCCGGCCTGTTCACCGCGATCAAGATCGACCCCAGGGTGGTCCAGCGGTACGGGGCGGATTCGGTGGGAATGCTCGTTGTCGAGGCGGTCAACGACGGCCTGCGCAAGGCCGGCGAGGTGAGCATGGCCAAGTTCGAACCGCTCATCGCCGAGGCCCGCGCCGCGGTGCCCGATCCCAGCGAATGGCGATGACTACACCCGCTGCCCAGCCGGTCGCCCCGCGCCGGGTCACCGTCGCCGGACCGGCCACGCGCGTGGACATCTCGCTACCTCCACAAGCGACGGTCGCGGAGTTGTTGCCGCAGTTGGCTCGCGTCGCCGCGGGACAGCCGGCTCAGCAAGGGGCGGCGGGCTGGACGCTCGGCCGCCTCGGCGCCGAGCCGCTGGACGCGGCGTCCACGGTGGCCAGTGCGGGCATCCGCGACGGTGAGGTGCTCTACCTCTTCCCGCAGGATGCGCAGCCGCTGCCGGTGCTCTTCGACGACGTCGCCGAGGCGGTCGCCGACACCGTGGAGCGCGATCCGGGCCGCTGGCGTCCCGCCTTCACCCGCAGGGCCGGCCTGACCGTGGGATTCCTTGCGTTCGCGGCATTGGCGGCGTTGCTCGGGTTTACCCTCCCGGTGCTGGGCATGGGACTTTCGGTTGCGCTTCTTCTGGTGGGTACCTTTCTGAGCCGCTCTGATCTTGACGGTACCGCGGCGGTCACCACCGCGATGGCCGGGTTGCCCGGGTTCGCGCTCGCGGCCGCCCAGGTCGTGGTGCTGCCCGGGGTCAGCTGGAGCGCGCCGCACGCCACCGCCGCGACCGCGGCCGCACTGCTCTACTCCCTCGGTGCCGCCACCCTTGTCGCGGACGGGCGGATCTGGTTTTCCGGCGCGGTGCTCGCCTCGGGCATCGGCTGCGTCGCCAGCTCCCTGACCCTGGTCACGGGCTGGCCGGCGATGCGGTTCGCGGTGGCGGTCGGCGCACTGGGTTTGCTTTGCGCCGCGGCCCTTCCCGGTATCGCGTTGCGCATCGCGGGCGTGCCCCTGCCTCGGCCGCCGGCGGACGCCTCCGCCCTGCGCATGGACTCCAGCCCGTCCGCCGGGCCGGAACTGACCACCATGACCGCGTCGGCCACGCACACGCTGGGGAGCCTGCTCGCCGGCCTTGCCGCCATCGAGGTCGGCTCCGCCCTGATCCTGCTGATCGCCTCGCCGCGGTGGTCGCTGGCGCTGGTCGTCCTTTGTGGACTGGCGCTGCTGCTGCGCGCCCGGGCGTACATCCATCTCGCGCAGCGCCTGCCGCTGCTTGCCGGGGGTGGCCTCGTCCTTGCCACCGCCGGTTTCGCCGTGCCGCCGGTGGCCCTGTTCGCGGCGGTGTTCGTCGCCGGTGCGGCCTGCATGGCACGCGCGGTGCGCAGTGAGATCCAGGCCTCGCCCTACTGGTCCCGGCTTTTCGACGTCGTCGAGTTCGTCGTGCTGATCAGCCTGGTGCCGGTGGCGCTGCTGGTGCTCAACGTCTACTCGCTCCTATGATTCTGGCGCATGCAAAGCAATGCGCGGCATTGCCGCCCCGGGAGCCGCCGTCTTCCCTCGTGATCTTGCAAGCAAAGAGCGCGCTTGCAAGATCGCTCAGTCCAGACAGCGGCGGCGGCAATGCGTTAGCCGAGGGGCAGGGTGGAGCGAACGCCGGCGCGCTGGCGCCCGTTCATGGGCTTGAGCTGGCGCCTCGATCCCGAGGTCGCCTGGCGCAGCGCCGAGGAGATGGCCGCGCGGTCCTTGCGGTCGGCCGGCACCGCGATCCGGGTCAGGACACTGCGCCGCACCTCGCGGTCCTTGGACCGCAGGAGGATCGCGGTGCAGGTCGACAGCGCCGGGGCCGGGGCGGACCAGGACAGCAGCTGCGCCGGGTCGGTCGAGGAGTTCACGCGGTACGTGGCGTGGTGCAGGGTCCCGACGGACCACCAGCGCCACGCCTCACGCACCTTGCCCGGCCCGCCGAGCGAGCAGACGAGTTCGGTGCGAAGCTCGGGCTCCTCCACCGCGCGGGCGGTGAACCCGGCCTGGCGCAGCTGGATGGCCAGGCGCAGCGCGGCCACGGCGGTCGCGGCGATCGCCCCCTTCTTTCCACCTCCACGCGCGGCGACGGCGCGCGCGTCGGTGACCGCGTCGAACCGGACCGCCACCCAGTACACGTCCCAGGTCCGCTTGCCGGACGTCTTGGAGGACGTCTTGGAGGACGTCTTGGCTTGCGACTTGGCCGGCCGGGGGACCGCCCAGCGCACCAACTGCGCCGAGGCCAGGCGCACGCCCTCGGTCTTTGTCCCGGGCTCACCCGCCGCGGACAGGGATGCGGCGACCTCGTCCAGGAGCACCCCCACGCTGCCCGTGTCGGGCGGCTCGATCCGCAGCAGCGCGGTCCACTCGCGGCCGGACTCGGCCACGCCGATCCGGTTGCCCGCCCGGTCGGTGTAGGCGTGGGTGGACAGTCCCGGCGCGAGCGACTCGAGCGGCGTGCCGTCGTGATGGGCGCGCTGGGACCGGTACCGCAGATATGTCGTCACCAGCTGGTCGAGCCATTTGCCGTCGATCCGGATGGCGCTTACGGCCAGAAGCAGGCAACCCGCCACCGCGACGACCGGCTCGCCCATCACCAGGGCGGCGACCACGACCACGGCGATCAGCTGCCAGACAGCGATCCGCCAAGCCAGGTTTATCCCGCCCCCCAGCCCTTCGGGCCCGCCCCCCTTGACAAACATTGGAGCCTCCTATGTGGACACAACGTGATCAGCTACAGGCCCAGCAGTTCATGCGGCGCAGGCTGGTCTGTGCCTTGCACACCGGCGACGCGAATCATCGGGTTCCCCCCGCCCGGCGATTGGTGAGCTGCTACGCGGCCGGCGTGATGTTGGCGCTTTTGATTGTTGCCGCGGTCGCAATCTACGGCGCACTGCGACCCGGCCGCTAGATTAGCTCGGAGGCAATAGGTTAGTTCAACTAATCTATTGCGGACGCCGGTATGCCGCTACCTTCACCTGGTCCAAATCCAGGGGGAGGGGGAAGTGGCCGTCTGTCACCAATCCGAATTGGCGTCGGCCGCGAAGCATTGACGTGCAGGCGCAAATCGAGATCCACGTGGTTGAGGACCACCCGCTTTTCCGGGGGGCGCTCGTTCGTGCACTGGACGGTGCGCCGGACATGCGGGTGGGAGTCGCGGCCGGTTCGGTGGAAGAGTTCGCCGCGTTCCGGGCCGCGCCGGGCGCGATCGTCACGCTCGATCTGAAGTTGCCGCGCATGTCCGGCGCGCAGGCGGTGGCCGAGGTCACCGGAATGGGTTTTCAGGTCCTGGTGCTGTCCGCCTCCGGCGGGCAGACGGAGGTGCTTTCCGCCATCGCTGCCGGGGCACGCGGGTACCTGACAAAGGAGTCCGATGTGGAAGAGCTGCGCCGAGCCGTGCGCCACATCGCGTCCGGCAACCGTTACGTGTCGCCCACGCTGGCGGCGTTCCTGCTCGACCGGACGCGGCGGCGCCAGCCCGACACGTTCGCCTCGCTGTCGCACCGGGAGCGGCAGGTGCTCGCGCTTCTCGCGGCGGGCGAGCGGGACCGCGACATCGCCGACCGGCTGTCGATCAGCGTGCGGACCGTGCGGTCCCATCTTGACCACATCCGGGAGAAGACCGGGCGGCGGCGCCGGCCCGACCTGACCCGGCTCGCGATCGAAAAAGGGATTCTGGTTAAGGAGCAACGGCTATGACGATCACCGCGGGTGGCCCGGTGTTCACCGAACAGGAGGTCCGGGACTTCCGGGGGCTGTGGTCGCGGGTCGGTGACGCCGTCGAGGCGGCGGTGTACGGCAAGCGCCCGGTGGTGGACCTGGTGCTGTGCGCCATGTTCGCCGGCGGTCACGTGCTCATCGAGGATGTACCCGGGACCGGCAAGACCACGCTGGCGCGGTCGCTCGCGATCGCGGTCGGCGGGTTGTCACGCCGGGTGCAGTTCACGCCGGACCTGTTGCCGAGCGATGTCACGGGGACTTCCATCTACGATCCGCAGAACGGCGAGTTGCGCTTCCGGCCCGGTCCGGTCTTCGCCAACGTGGTGCTCGCCGATGAGATCAACCGTGCCGCGGCCAAGACGCAGTCCGCTCTGCTCGAGGTGATGGAGGAGCAGACCGTGACCGTGGACGGCACCACCTATCCGGTGCCGCGGCCGTTTGTCGTTGTGGCGACGCAGAATCCGATCGACCTTGACGGGACCTACCGGCTGCCGGAGGCGCAGCTTGACCGTTTCCTGGTCCGGACCGCGCTCGGGTTCGCCGGTGGCGACGACGAGGTGGCGGTGCTTCGCCCGGGCGCGTCCGCCGGCTACGTCGGCAACGTGCCGACGGTGACCAACCCGGACGAGGTCGGTCGGGCCTCCGCCGCGTTGCGGCGGGTGCACGTGGCGGATTCGCTGCTGTGGTACCTGCGCTCCGTCGGCGGCGTGACAAGGGCCGACACCCGGCTGCGGCTGGGCGTGAGCACCCGCGGGCTGCGCTCGCTCGTGCGTTGCTCGCAGGCGTTCGCGGCCTCGCAGGGCAGGCACTACGTGGTACCGGGCGACTTGCAGCGGCTGGCCGAGCCGGTCCTCGCGCACCGCCTGGTGCTCTCGCGCGACGCGCAGCTTTCGGGTGCCACGTCCGCGGCGATCCTGTCCGAAGCGCTGCAGGCGGTCGAGGTACCCCGCCCGTCGGCGGACTGATTCCGGAGAGAAGAAAACGGTGACGGTGAAGAGTTTGCGGCGCGGGTGGCTGGAGTTCGGCCTGATCGCGGCGGCTTGCATGCTTGTC
>DASUXL010000172.1:0-4950 GCA_036377915.1 Candidatus Limnocylindrales bacterium | reverse complement strand
TCCCACAGGTCCGACGACGAGGTGAGTCCATAGCGGAGTCTGACGGACGGGTAGGTCACCCGACCGGGTATCGCCCGGACCGCCGCGCTGTTACCCGCCTCGCGGTAGGAGAGCCGCTCCACCTTGATCCCGAGGCCGGTCACCTCCGTGAAATGGCCCTCGGTCACGTTGTTGATCAGGAGCTTGAAGTTGAACGAGCGGTGCGGGTCCACCAGGTTGCCCGGCTGGTTTGCCGGGACGGCAGTTACCTCAGGCATGGCTATCCTCCTACGGATTCGGTCTCAGAGCCGACCATCGACTGGCTGAGCTTGAAGACCACGAACTCGGCGGGCTTGACCGGCGCGACGCCGATCAGCGTCACCACCTGGCCGGCGTCGCGCACCTCCGGCGGGTTGGTCTCCTCGTCGCACTTCACGAAGAACGCTTCCTGTGGGGTACGCCCGTACAGCGCGCCGTCACGCCAGACGCGGGTGAGGAACGCACCCACGTCGCGGCGGATCGAGCGCCAGAGCAGGCCGTCGTTCGGCTCGAAGACGATCCACCGCGTACCATCCCCAATAGACTCCTTGAGCATGTTGAACAGCCGCCGCACGTTGAGGTATCGCCACTCGCTCGCCTCGGCGGCGAGCGTCCGCGCGCCCCAGACCCGGATGCCCTCGCTCGGGAAGAACCGGATGCAGTTCACGCCGGCCGGGTTGAGCACGTCCTGCTCCACCTTGGTGACCCGGTAGGTGAGGTCGACCGCTCCGCGGACCGGCTCGTTCGCGGGTGCCTTGTGCACTCCGCGCAGGTTGTCGGTGCGCGCCCAGACTCCGGCGATGTGCCCGCTGGGCGGTGTCTCCACGATCTCGCCGGACAGCGGGTCCCGGACCACCAGCCACGGCAGGTAGATGGTGCCGTAGTCGGACTGGCGGGGCCGGAGCCCCGGCGGCTGGCCGGACGGTTCCGCGTCGGCCGGCTTGCTCCCGGATGCGTCCGGAGCGGGTGCGTCCCCGCCGGTGGCGCTGCGCCGGCCACCGCGGGTCGGCCTCCCGGCGGCCACCCGGGTCAGCTGCTCGACGTCGGAGAAATCCAGCTGCGGGTCGAGGATGGCGACCCGGTCTCCGAGCAGCTCGCAATGCTTCAGCAGATCCTCATGGGACGCCGGGTCGGTGTAGCCGGGCGCTGCCACGATGGCGATCTCGTCGATCGCCTCCAACAGGCCGAGGCCGGTCCGCCGCTGCCCGCTGCCCGACAGCGGCTGGTCGGGGACGACGTTGACCACATAGCACCGGCCGCCGCCGTTGTCGAAGAAGCCGTAGACCGACCGCGCCAGCGGCGTGCTCGGCGGGTTCTCGTTGCTGGCGAAGATTCGCAGGAAGTCCGACCAGCTGTTGACCGCCACCGCCTCGCCGGAGCGGGCGGACCGGTCGGGTGCGGTGCCGACGAAGCCGGCTGTGCTGGTCCCAACCGCGGCGATCGGCCGGGCTCCGCCTGACACCTCCTCGACATATATGCCGGGAGAAGCGTAGAAGGGCATGTGCTAGACCTCCTCAGGGTCACAGTGGATGACGACGGGGTCGTCACTTGGCGCCGCCAGGTCGGCGACGAGCTCGAGTCCCTTGCCGGACAACAGCAGCCGGGCGGGTTGACCGGCGGGGACCGCCGGAAACGCGAACCGGCCACGATGGTCGGTGTGGACGGCCGCACCGGTCGCGGCCACCGCCACCCGGATCCCCGGCACCGGCGTGCCGCCAGGGCCTACGACCTGCCCGTGGATGCGAGCCAGTGACCGGCCGTCCACCCGCAACGCCTGGCGTACCCGCGGCGCCACCGGCTGGGGCCGGTGGGCCTGCACCGCGACGTCCACGTAGACGCCGAGCTGAGGGGGTAGGCCGAACGCCTGCCAGATGCCGGCGGTGACCGGTGCGGCCGGCAGGCTGACCGGTCCGCCGGCCAGCGACGCCAGGAGCACCCGGTCGAGCAGCGCGGCGGCCTCCGCGGGCGCGGCGTCGCACGCCAGCAGATAGCGCACCCGAAGCCGCAGCGGGCCGGGGCCGGAGGCGTTCCGTACCGCCTGCTCCCACAGCAGCCTGACCGGCCACACGCGGATGGTCGCGGAGTCGGGGTCACCGGCGCCCGGCGCGTCGAGCCGGGGCGTGACCCCGGCCGCCGACAACCAGTCGAGCAGGGTCGCGGTGGCACCGGCGACCGGGCCGCCGGGCTCACCGCGGTTGGTGTTGTTCATGCCCCCCAGACGGGTGGGGGGCCGCGCCGATACACCGGTCGGCTGTCAACAACTGGACACCCGTTGGTGGGACACCCTGCCGGAGGATGGTCCATGGCGGACAGCCACATTACGCCGATAAGGTGTGGCGATTACCGTACGTGTCACGTGTCTGAAGCGAAAAGGGCCCGGTGGTCACGACCACCGGGCCCTTTATGAGTGCCGGGCTAGCTCCAAGGCCGGGTAGTTAAGAGATTCGGCCTGGTGTCAAGGGGTACGGCGTGGCGAGATGACATGAGAACGGGGCTCCGGTAGGTACGTGTTCGACCAAGAGCACGCCGTTGCCGGGAGCCCCGTTGCCGCTTGATTCTGCCAGCTTGCCCGTAGTGCAGACCATCACCCACACCAAGCGGGTCGCGGTGGGTGTCTTCGCCCCCGGCCACCTGGGTGAGCTCACTCAGCAGATCCCGTTCGAGATGGTTGACGAGGCGTTGGCGGCTACCGGCGCGGCCCAGGTGCGGGTACGGCGTCTGCCGGCGCGGGTGGTGGTGTACCTACTGCTGGCCGGGTGCTTGTTCGCCGAGTTGGGCTACCAGCAGGTGTGGGCGAAGCTGACCGCTGGCCTGGCCGGTACGCCAACCGCCCATCCCAGCAGCAACGCGTTGTCCAAGGCGAGACGCCGGCTGGGGGTCACACCCTTGCGGTGGCTGTGGGACCTGCTCGCTGGCCCGGCCGCCACGACCGGATGTGGGGTGCGCTGGCGTGGGCTGCGCGTATGCGCGATCGATGGCACCATCCTCGGCACGCCAGACACCGAGGTGAACCTGACCGTCTACCGCAAGCAGCCCGGCAACCACGGCGGAACCGGGTATCCGCAGCTGCGCCTGCTGGCGCTGGTGGCCTGCGGCACCCGCAGCATCATCGCCGCCTGCTTCGGTCCCGCCAGCGGGTCCGGCAGCGGGGAGACCAGCTACGCCCACCAGCTGGTCGCTGCCCTGCGCCCGGGGATGCTCGTGCTGGCCGACCGCAACTTCGATGCCGCCAAGCTGTTGACCGCGATCGCCGCCACCGACGCCGCCTTTCTGGTTCGCGCCAAGGGCCAGCGCCGCCTCCCGGTGCTCAGCCGTTACCGCGACGGGTCCTATCTGTCCACCATCGGCGCCACCCGCATCCGGGTGGTCGAAGCAGAGATCACCATCAGCACCTCCGCTGGCCGGGCCACCGGCGTCTACCGGCTGGCCACCACCCTGACCGACCACCGGCAGTACCCGGCCGGTGAACTGGTCAGGCTGTATCACCAACGGTGGGAGATCGAAACGGCCTACCTGGAGCTGAAGTCCAGCATCCTCGGCGGACGGGTGCTGCGCGCGCGCACCCCCACCGGCATCGCGCAAGAGGTGTACGCACTACTGGTCACCTACCAGATCCTGCGCACCGCCATGGCCGATGCCACCAACAGCCAACCCGACACCGACCCCGACCGGGCCAGCTTCACCACCGCTCTACAGGCCGCCCGCGACCAACTCGTCAACGCCGCAGGCGTCATCGCCGAAACGGTCATCGACCTGGTCGGCACCATCGGCCGGCATGTGCTGGACAACCTGCTACCCGCCCGACGGCTGCGCGTGGCACCCCGCGTAGTCAAACGAGCGATATCGAAATACCAGGCCAGGGGCCCTCACCTGGACCGGACCACCTACCAGGCCACCCTCACCATCGACATCCTCACCGGACCCCACTTGACAACCGGTCCAGGACCTTAACTACCCGGCCTTGGGACTAGGGTGTGTCTCCTGGATCTCGGAGGCCGGATCGTGTAGTTGATACGTCGTGGTTAGACGGTTCGAGCTCACCGACGAGGAGCACGCCAGGATCGCGCCGCTGCTGCCGGATCTGACCCCGCAGCGTGGCGGACGGTGGCGGGATCACCGGCAGGTGATCAACGGGATTCTGTTCCGGGTTCGCACAGGGTGTCCGTGGCGGGACGTACCAGACCGGTACGGGCCCTATCAAACGCTGTACAAGCGGTTCGCCCTGTGGGAGCAGGACGGCACGTGGGCCAGGATCGAGGCAGCCATGCAGGCCGACGCGGATGCCGCCGGTGAGCTGGACTGGCGAGGGCATGCCGACTCTACGGTGGTGCGGGCGCATCAGCACGCTGCCGGTGCCCGCAAAGGGGGGTCGAGGCTGGTGACGCAGCGCGACGGGAAGCACTCGGCAAGTCCAGAGGCGGGTGGACCACGAAGATCCACACGATCGGTGAAGGACGCGGCCGGAATCTGACCAGCCACCTCACACCCGGCCAGGACGCCGACACCCGACAGCTGGTGCGGCTGCTCGACGACGTGGCCGTGGCGAGGCCGGAAGGCACCGGCCGGCCCCGTAAGCGGCTGGACTCGCTGGCCGCGGACAAGGCGTACTCGTCCAAGGCCAACCGGGCGGCGCTGCGGCGCCGGCGGATCCCGCACGACATCCCCGAGCGCGACGACCAGAAAGCCAACCGGGTCCGCAAAGGACCCCGCGGTGGTCGGCCACCGACCTTCCGACCCGACCGCTACAAGCAACGTAACCAGGTGGAACGGTTGATGAACCGGCGCAAGCAGTACCGCGCCGTGGCCACTCGGTATGACAAGTTGGGCGACCGCTACCGCGCCACGGTGCAGATCGCCGACATCATCATCTGGCTACGAGCCAAACCCGACCGCCCACGAACGCCACAGAGTGATCCAGGAGACACACCCTAG
>DASUXL010000171.1:0-6484 GCA_036377915.1 Candidatus Limnocylindrales bacterium | reverse complement strand
CTCCCCCGGCACCGACGACACCACGATCGTGCCGCCGAGCAGCGCGGCGAGGTCCCGGCTGATCGACAGGCCCAGACCGGTGCCGCCGTACTTCCGGCTGGTCGTGCCGTCGGCCTGCTGGAACGCCTCGAAGATGAGGGCCAGCTTGTCGTCGGCGATGCCGATGCCGGTGTCGCGGATGGTGAAGGCGATGACCTGGCCGGCCCTGTCCAGCAGCGGGATGCCGAAGGTTTCGCCCGACGGCCGGGACGTGATCTCCAGCGCGACCGAGCCGCGCGCGGTGAACTTGACCGCGTTGGAGAGCAGGTTGCGCAGGATCTGCTGGAGGCGCTTGGCGTCCGTGGTGAACGAGGACGCCAGGTCGGGGGAGATCTCGACGAGCATCTCCAGGCCCTTCTCCTCGGCCTGCGGCCGGAACGCCTGCTCGACGAACTCGCGCAACTCTCCGAAGTAGACGGTGCCGGGTTCGATGTCCATCCGGCCCGCTTCGATTTTGGATAGGTCGAGGATGTCGTCGATGAGGGCGAGCAGGTCGGAGCCTGCGGTGTGGATGGTGCGGGCGAACTCGACCTGCTTGGCGGTCAGGTTCGCCTCCGGGTTGTCGGCAAGCAGCCTTGCCAGCAGCAAGACCGAATTCAGGGGGGTACGGAGTTCGTGGCTCATGTTCGCCAGGAATTCCGACTTGTACTGCGATGCCGCGGCCAGCTGCTGGGCTTTTTCCTCCAGGCCCAGCCGCGCCATCTCGATCTCACTGTTCTTGATCTCGATGTTGCGGTTCTGCTCGGACAGCAGCGCCGCCTTTTCCTCCAGTTCGTTGTTGGTACGCAACAACTCCGCCGACTGCTCCCGAAGTTCGTGCGCCAGCCGCTGCGATTGCGCGAGCAGCTCCTCGGTGCGCCGGTTGGCCTGGATGGTGTTGAGGGTGATGCCGATGGTCCCGGACAGCCTGTCCAGGAAGGCCAGCGACAGCTTGGAGAAGGTGGACACGGACGCGAACTCGACCACGCCCAGCACCTCGCCCTCGAACAGCACGGGCAGGATGACGAGGTCGTTGGCGGGCATCGAGAGCAACCCGGAGCGGATCGTGAGCCCCGTGGTCTCCCCACTGACGCGGATGCTGCCGCTGCCGGCTGCCGCCTGCCCGACGAGCCCTTCCCCGATCGCGAAGCCTGATTCGGCATCGGAGTCGTACCCGAACGCCGCCGCCATCCGCAATGCCCTCGCCCCACCACCCGGCTCGGTGGTGGCCAGGAAGAAGCCGCCAAGTTGCGCGTTGACCAGCGGTGTCACCTCCAGCATGATCATGCGGCCGACCTCTTCGAGGTCGCGCTGGCCTTGCAGCAGGCTGGAGATGCGGGCGATGTTGGAGTCGAGCCAGCCTTGTTCGGCGTTCTTCTCGGTGGTGTCGCGCAGCGTCACGATCATCTGGTTGATGTTGTCCTTGAGTTCGGCCACCTCGCCCTGGGCCTGGACGGCGATCTGCTGGGTAAGGTCACCACGCGTGACGGCCGTCGACACCTCGGCGATTGCTCGCAGCTGGGTCGTCAACGTCAGCGCCAGCTGGTTGACGTTCTCGGTCAGGTGACGCCATGTGCCTGACACTCCGCGCACCTGTGCCTGCCCACCGAGCTTTCCTTCCGTGCCAACCTCTCGCGCGACCCGCGTCACCTCGTCCGCGAAGCTGCGCAGCTGTTCGACCATGGTGTTGACGGTGTTCTTCAGTTCCAGGATCTCGCCGTACGCGTCGACTGTGATCTTTTGCGACAGGTCGCCCCGCGCCACCGCCGTCGTCACCTGGGCGATGTTGCGGACCTGCGTCGTCAAATTCGACGCCATGAAGTTCACGTTGTCGGTGAGGTCGCGCCAGGTCCCGGCGACCCCACGCACCTGAGCCTGCCCACCGAGCTTGCCTTCCGTGCCCACCTCTCGCGCGACCCGCGTCACCTCGTCGGCGAAGCTGGACAGCTGGTCGACCATGGTGTTGACGACGTCCTTGAGTTCGAGGATCTCGCCCTGCGCCACCACTGTGATCTTCTGGGACAGGTCGCCCTTGGCCACCGCCGTCGCCACCTGGGCGATGTTGCGGACCTGCGTCGTCAGGTTCGACGCCATGAAGTTCACATTGTCGGTGAGATCGCGCCACGTCCCGGCCACACCGCGCACATCGGCCTGCCCACCGAGCTTGCCTTCCGTGCCCACCTCTCTCGCGACCCTTGTCACCTCGTCGGCGAAGCTGGACAGCTGGTCGACCATGGTGTTGACGGTGTTCTTCAGCTCCAGGATCTCGCCGCGGGCGTCCACCGTGATCTTCTGGGACAGGTCGCCCTGGGCCACCGCGGTCGCCACGTGGGCGATGTTGCGGACCTGGCCGGTGAGGTTGGAGGCCATGTAGTTGACCGCCTCGGTCAGGTCCTTCCAGGTCCCCGCCACATTGGGCACTTCCGCCTGGCCGCCGAGCTTTCCTTCCGTCCCCACCTCGCGGGCCACCCGCGTGACCTGCTCGGCGAACACGCGCAGCGTGTCGGTGAGCGAGTTGACCGTGTGGGCAAGCTCGGCGACCTCGCCCTTGGCCGACACCGTGATCTTCTGGGACAGGTCGCCGTGGGCGATCGCCGTGGTCACCTGGGAGATCGAGCGCACCTGGGTGGTCAGGTTGGAGGCCATGAAGTTCACGTTGTCGGTGAGGTCGCGCCACGTCCCGGCGACCCCGCGCACGTCGGCCTGCCCGCCGAGCTTTCCTTCCGTGCCGACCTCTCTCGCGACCCTTGTCACTTCGTCGGCGAAGCTGGATAGCTGGTCCACCATCCGGTTGACCGTGCGGCCGATGGTGAGGAACTCGCCGCGCAGCGGCCGCCCCTCGATCTGCAGGGACATGTGCTGGGACAGATCGCCTTCGGCGACAGCCACAATCACCCGTGCGAGGTCGGTCGTTGGTCGACCCAGATCGTCGATCAGACTATTGATGGCGCGCGATGCGTCTGCCCAGTCGCCCTCGAAGTGGTCCTCGTCGAGGCGCTCGGTCATCCGGCCCTCCTGGCCGACGACCCGGCAGATCCGCAGAAGCTCCCTGTTTCTTCGCTGTTGCAGGGCTACCAGCTCATTGAACGCCTCGGCCACGGCTCCTGCCTGGCCGGTGGCGCGGGGCAACCGCACTTTGAAGTTGCCGGCACGCACTTCACGCAGCGCGTCGGCAAGGTTGTCAAGTAGCGCGTCCGAGGCGGCTACAGCGGTCATCTGGTCCTCCCGTTCCAAGGCGATGACAAGAACGGGTTGCGAGTTTGGGCAACGCCGACCACCTCATCATTCCCGCCCGCAGCGACGAACGCGAGCGGGTCAGGTGGAAACACCCGGTGGTTCATTGCAGACTTGCCGCGTGCCTGTTGAGAGCGCTCGGGGTCCTCAAGTCCGTCGGATGCGGCGTGTCGCTGATGAGCGGGCGCCTGCCGCGGCGCGGGCGCTGGTGCGCTCCACGCTGGAAGGGACCCATCTTTCCGACCTGATAGACGAGGCTCTCCTGCTCACCACGGAGCTGGCCACGAACGTGGTCGTGCACGCTGGCGGCAACGTCGAGCTGGAGGTGATCACCGACCGGGACGGCGTGATCGTCACGGTCGAGGACGAGCGGCCCGGCACCATCAGCGTTCCCGCCGTCCAGGAGATGCACAGCGATGGCGGCTTCGGTCTGCTTCTGGTGCAGCACTTCTGTACCCGCTGGGGGATCAGCCACAGCAACGGTGGCAAGGCCGTGTGGTTCCGGCTGGACCTGCCGGGCAAGCAGACCGCGCACGGGGTGACGCCCGGCGCCGGCCTGGCCGCGGTCGAGGCGCTGCTGGAGATCGAGCCGCCCGCCTCGGGTGACAACGTGGCGGACGAGTTCGCCGCGCTGCTGCTTGACTGCCTTGGCTTGCGGGTGTCGGCGGCCGGGGCCGTGATCAGCGTCAGCCGTGGGATCGACGGCCCGTCACGGGAGGTCGCCCGGTTCGGTGCCGATCCGGCGGTGGCGTCGGACGCGTTGCGCATTCCGCTTCCGGTGGGGTGGCCGTGGTCGGGCGAGCTGGTGCTGGCGGTGACCGACGCCAAGCGGGTACGGCCGCTTGCCGCCCTGGTGGCGCAGCGGGTGGGCCTGATGCTGGAGAGCGAGCGGCTGCGCGAGGCGGAGCTGCGGCGGCAGACGTGGCTGACCTTCCTGGCGGAGGCGAGCGAGCTGCTGGCGCAGTCGCTGGATCCGCAGCTGACCGTGGCGCTGATCCCGCGGCTGGTGGTGCCGAGCCTGGGTTCGTGGTGCGCGGTGTACATCATCGACCTGGCGGGGGAGACCCGGCTTGCGTCGGCCGCGCACGCCGATGAGGAGATGCTGCCGTCGTTGACGTCGGCGCCGCCGGAGGGGTTCACCGTGCCGCTTGTCGCGCGGGGGCAGCGGATCGGCACGCTCGCGGTGGGCTGGCACGGCGATCAGCGCCATGACGCGGAGGAGCGGGCGGTGATCCAGGATCTGGCCCGCCGGGCGGCGCTCGCGATCGACAACGCCCGTACCCACCATGAGCGCCGCCGCATCGCCCACGCCCTGCAGCAGAGCCTGCTGCCGCCGAAGCTGCCCACGATCGAGGGGGTGGAGCTGGGCGCCGAGTACGTGCCGATCGGCGATGACGTGGAGGTGGGCGGCGACTTCTACGACCTGGTACAAATCGATGATGACCGCTGGCTGGTGGCGATCGGCGACGTGTCGGGCAAGGGCGCTCAGGCCGCCAACGTCACCGGATCCATGCGGGAGCTGCTGCGGGTGCTGGTGCGCGACGGGCGGCCGCTGGTGTCCATTCTCGACACGCTCAACAGCATCCTTTACGAGCGCGGCGGCCAGTACTGCACGCTGGCGCTGGCGATCGTGCACCGCGACGGCGACGGTGTGCTGCGGTTGGCGCTCAACCTGGCCGGCCATGACCAGCCGCTGCTGATCCGCACCGACGGTTCGGTGGTGCCGGTCGGGGAGTGCGGGACGGCGGTGGGCCTGTTCGAGGCGCTGGAGTCGCCGACCAGCGAGGTGGTCGTCCACTCTGGAGAGACGCTCGTGTTCTTCACCGACGGAGTGACGGAGCGGCGGCACGGCAACAACTTCTTCGGCTCCGAACGGCTGAGCGGGTCGTTGTCGGAGCTTGCCGGGCACACGGCCGATGTGGTGGCGGCCCGGGTGCGCAAGACCGTGCTGGACTTCTCGCCGGAGCCGCCGCGAGACGATATCGCCATTCTCGCCGTACGCAATAGTTCATAGAAATTTTTGACAGTCGTGTTTAGTCCCTGTTGGGGATGGGTATCGGGTCCGGCCCTGGTTGAATGCTTGAAAGAAGTGACCATGGACTATACGCGTCCCTCGAACCTGATCCCGGTTGCGTGGCTGGACGACTCGCAGCTGCGCAAGGAACTGGCCGATCTGCACCGGCTCGAACGAGCCGTCAAGCATCATTGCCTGCCGAGCCAGCGCGAGGCGTTGCTGGCGCGGCTTGCCGATTTGGACGCTGAGTACCTGAGGCGCTTCCCGACGGCGCGCGACAGGTGGCCGTGGAGGGTTTGGGAGCCTTTAGCGGGGGATGCCCTACCGTGAGCTAATGGTCTCTAAAGTACTGGCGGTCCTCTTCGCCGTGCTCACGATCCCTTCGGTGGTCGGCTGGTGGTTCCAGCGCGATGTCCTTGACACCGAGAACTACCTGGAGATCGTCACCCCGCTGGCCTCGGATCCCGAGGTCCAGTCGAAGCTGGCCGAGGCCGTAAGCGAGGAGATCATCTCGCGGCTCGACGTGACGGGGAAGATCGAGGCGGCGGCGCTGGAGCTGCCGCCCGGCGCGGCGTCGGTGCTCAGCTCGCTGGCCGTGCCGCTGGAGTCGGGTGTGGACTCCTACGTCCAGCGGGTCGCGGCCGACGCCGTGGGCAGCGAGGGTTTCGTCAAGGTGTGGGTGGCGGTCAACCTTGCCAGCCACAGACAGGTCGTCGCCGGTGAACCGGTCTACGTCGATCTCGGGCCGATCGTCGAGCAGACAAAGGCGCGGCTGGTGGCCGAGGGTTTCGGCCTCGCGGCGACGGTGCCGGTGGTGGATGAGCGGTATGCACTCGTCACGTCTCCGGCCCTGCAGCGGGCGCAGCGATGGTACCCCCTGGTGAAAGCCTTGCCCCTGCTGGCGCTGGTGTTGCTCGCGGTGGCCATGCTGATCTCGCGGTCAAGGCTTCAAATTCTTTTAATAGCATCAATGGGTACCGCGATCGCCATGCTCGTGCTCACGGCGGCGACCTACATCGGCCGTGCCATCCCGGCGCCACCGGGCGGCGGTGCCGTATACGACGCGTTCACCGACTCGCTGCGCTCCGACATCCGCTGGGTGATGGCGATCTCGGCGGTCATCGCGCTCGGCGTTTGGGTGCTCAAGCGCCGTCTGACTCCAAAGTGACCTCAGACAGCCGCGGGCGAGGGCGGCCCGGCGGGCATCTCGCGCTCGAC
>DASUXL010000170.1:0-4724 GCA_036377915.1 Candidatus Limnocylindrales bacterium | reverse complement strand
GCGGCACGACGTGACCCCCGACGCCTTCTTCGCCGTCATGAACCTGGCCGAAATGCTCATGCTGCGCGGCGCACTGGACGAGGCGAAAGAACTGCTCGCCTCGACCAGGCAGATCGAGCAGCTCCGCCCGGTCGAGCGCGGCCGGCGCACCGTCGACCTGCTGCTGGGCATGCTCGCGCTGCGCCGCGGAGACCTCGTCGCCGCGCACGAACACCTTGTGGTGGCCCTGCGATCCCGCATGACCTACGGCTTCCACAGCCGCGCGTGCACCGCCATCAAAGCCATGGCGGTGCGCTGCATCCACGGCGGCGACTTCGGCACCGGAGTTACCCTGTTCGGCGCGGCCGAATCGACGAACGCCCGATTGCATTGCGGCCCAGGCGATTTCGGGCCCTACTGGAAGCAGCAGCTGCAGGTGGCGCGGGCGTCGCTGGGAGACAGCGCCTTCGACCAGGCATACGCCCGCGGCACGCTGATGGAGCTGCGCGAGGCGGCAAACCTCGCCTTCAGCGTCGAACACCCCGACATGGCCCGGCCCTCGGAGCGCTTCGCCGAGATCGCCTGATCCATGTCGTGTGTGGTCTCAGCGCAAGCCCCGCGGCGACACCACACCAAGGATCCTGGCTCCGAGCCCAGCGGCTCGCCGACGCTTTACCGCACGTACCGCCAGTCGTGGGTCGTGCAGGGCTGGATGGTCACCGATCCGCATGTGCTTGCGGCGATGGACATCCCGGAAGGGGAGTCATGCGTGGAGATCCCCGACCGGTTGGTCCCGTTCTTCGTCCGGTCGTGATGCGCCAGGTCGGCTACGACGATCTGAACGAACTCTGTCAGCGCATCGCGAAGTCCTTTGTGCACCTGGAGACTCGCGACGCGTACGGGACCGAGATCGAGCTGCCTCACATGGTGAAGTGGCGTCGCGGTGAGCCGGACGACTTCACCTGGCTCGGCTGGTGGCTTGAGATGTTGCGTGGCCACCGTGCGGCGGGCCGGTCGTGCCGCCGCGCTCGAGTCGTCTCCGAGCCGCTAAGCGACTATCAGCGGTGGACGCTCAGCCATGCCGAGGTGTTCATCGACGCGGGAGAAGACATCCGTTACGTCCCACGGCCAAGGCTGGCAAAGGTACTGCTGCCCGGGAGCGGAGACTTCTACGTCTTCGATGACAAGCTCGTACTGTTCCTGCACTACGCCGGAACGGGCACCAACGCCTTGTTCGAGACGACCGATGATCCGCAGACGGTGCAAGCCTGCCGGGAGGCGTTCGAGACTGTCTGGGGCTTGGCCACCTCGGTCCATGAGTACCGACCCGAGTAGCTCCGTGGCCTTGGCGCGAAAAGAACTAGGCGCCAGGCTGCGTCAGTTACGCAAGGCGGCCGGCCTGACCGGCCAAGCGGTGGCCGATGCCACCGGTCAGCATTTCACTCGCGTGAGCCGGATCGAGAACGGCGCCCAGCCACCCACCGAACGAAATATCCGGGATTGGTGTGCGGTATGTAGCGCGGAGGACCAGATTGCCGATCTGATCGCGACCACACGGTCGGTGGAGTCGGCGTACCTCGAATGGGCGAGGCAAGCGCGGGCCGGCATGAGGCGCCTCGGTGATCTGCACTCCATTAACACCTACAAGCGGACCACGACCTTCCGGATCCATGAGCCGATCGTTTGGCCTGGCATCTTCCAGACGGAGGCTTACGTCCGGCGGATGCTCGAGTTTTGGTACACCTTCCTTGATGCTCCCGATGATGCCGACGCCACCGTGGCGATGAAGGCCGAGCGCACGGCCGTCGCCCTCACACCAGCAAAACGCATCGCCGTCGTGCTGGGCGAGCAAGTCCTTCACACCCGCCGGGGAACCCCGCAAGAACATGCTGAGCAGCTCAAGCACCTGCGGTCGATCATGCGCCTGCCGTTCGTCTCGGTCGGGATCATCCCGGCCGACGCTCAGCGGAAGGCGATCGCGACGATCGGATTCTGGATCTTCGATAACAACGCGGTGGCGCTGGAGACCCCGACCGCGGCGATCAAGGTGACCCGACCAAAAGAGATAGCACTCTATGCAGCGATGTTCGCGCAGCTTCAGGCGGAGGCCGTCTATGGCCGCCGGGCGCAACGGCTTATCCACAATGCCCTGGAAGTCAACGGCCGTCCCGGAGACGGATCGGGACGGCCGTAGGGGTCCAGCGGATTTACTGAGCCGGCAGGAGGTACCGGTATTCGGGGCGGACCTGCGCCCTTGCGTGATCAAGGTCGGCCTGCGTCAGGGCCGGGGTGGCGCCGAAGGTGGCCACCGCGGTGTAGTACGTCCAGGCCAGGCTGTAGCAGGCCGGGCGTACGAACCAGTTGTAGGTCGCGCACTTGCGCTTGAGGTCCTCGTAGAAGGCCTTGTCCACCCGCGACTTGTTGCCGGAGCTGAACTGGCCCATCTCCTTGTGGTTGCGGTAGCCGAAGTCGTGCCGGTGGCACGACAGCCTGAAGTCGAACCCGAGGGGGTTGTCCGGGCTCAGGGAACACAGGTCGGTGCTCCAATTGAACTGGTAGTCCGCCCACGCCGCTTGGTTGAGCCGGGCCGAGTTCCACGCGTTGTAGCTCGAGACGCTGGTCTGGGTAAAGTCAGTCAGCACGACGAGCTTCTGTTCGTAGGTGACGGCGGCGGCGGGGGTTTGGATGCCCAGGACGACGGTGGCGAGTGCGAGGAGGGACAGGAGCCATTTGCGGGTACCAGACATCGCGTCACCTGCTGTCCAAAGTGTCCACTAAATTGAGTGGATCGAATGTAACTGTTGCAGGCCTGTTACGGAAGTATGTACTGGCAATTGGGAGGAGCGTGCCATGTTCGAGCTGACGCAGAACCAGCAGAACGTGCTTTCGCTGGTCGGCCTCATCCTGGGATTGGCCCTCATCATTGCGGCCATCCGTTACATATGGACCGGCGGCAAGAAGAAGTAGCTCGCCTCGAGCAGGCGCTCCAATGTGGACCGCTTGGGCAGGTTCGCCAGCAGGTGCTGCGCGTTGCGCTCAAGGAAGCGGTCATCAGGGGCGTCAAGCGCCAGACCGAGCTGGCCGGTCAGGTAGTTGACCAGCGCGGTCACCTCGCCGCGGAACATCGACATGTCCAGCTCGGGGAGGTGGCCGGCTTTCGCCCGGTACCCCTCGAATAAAGCGCGAGCACCGGCAGGACCGAGAGCCCACGACATAAGCGCACCGCACAGTTCCCATCCGGGTGACTGCCCGCCCGCGTGTTCCCATCCGGTCACGACCAGCCGGCCGTTGCCGCCGTGGCGGACGAACCCGGGGCCGAGCGCGTTGTGGCACAGCCGCGGCCGCGGGTCCGGCGCACCCTCGCCGATCGCTTCCAGCGCAACGAGTTCCGGGATCGCCGCGGTCAGCGCATCCGCCCACGATGCCCCGCGCGCCCGCGCCGTGGCCGCCATCTCCTCCCACGGCACATCCCGGAACCGGTAGGCGTGCCAGGGGCTGACCCGGTCGACCGGCAGGTCCAGCCCGTGCACGATGGCCATGATCTCGCCGACCACCCGCATCACCTGCGTGCCCGCGGGTGCGGCAAGCGGCGGACCGGAATGCCGCCAGTGGCACACCCGCCACCGACGGCCATCGATGGACTCGACGATCCGGCCGTCGGGGCTGCGTACCGGAAGGGGCAGCAGCACACCGGCGGCGAAGGCGGCCTCCTGCAGGGCGGCCTCGGTCTCGGGGTCGACGATCGGCTGCCAGTACTCGCCCAGGTCGCGGGCTGCCCACCGCCCGCGCTCGGTGGTCAGCGACCACAGGCGGCCGAGATGGTCGGCCCGGGCGACCGAGCGCATTTCACCGGTCACCCCGCCGAGCCCGAACCGCTCGGCCACGCCGCGGGCGACCGCCGCGTCGGCGACATCGGCAAGCCCTTGCAGCCGATCGACTTCGGCCTTCAGGTCGGCCCAGGAGCGGAAGCCGTACTGCTGGGAAAGGGAGACCTGGGCCTGGGCCAGCGTCACGGCCGGGTCGGTGTCGCGCAGCCCGCACAGGAGATCCTTGGCCTGCTGGCGCAGGTGATCGAGGCTGGGGTTGTCGGGGAGTGTCTTCACGAGAACCTCACAGGTGGCATCGAAGGACAACGGGGTGGCTTCGAGCCTTCCGGCGGGTCGCGGCGCGCTCCCAAGCGCGCTAAAAGCCGAGAATAGCGGATGGACGCCCACGAACGCATCGCCGCCGCCGATGTTTCGGCTCGTCGATCTTGCAGGCGCGCTCTTTGCCTGCAAGATCGACCTGCCGAGGCATCGGCCTCAGGGGCGGCGATGCCCGCGCGTTTGCTTTAGCACGCGCACTACAAAATGGTCCAGGTGTCGCCGGAGCTGAGTAGCGCCGCCAAGTCCTGCTCGGGGTCGCCGCTCGCCTTTTCCTTGGCTTTGTTTACCTGGCCTCGCACAAGCTCGTCATAGGACGAACGCGGCACCGAGCGGAACACCCCGACCGGCGTGTACCGCAGGTCCGGACCGGCCAGCCGGGACAGTGCGAAGGCATACGCCGGGTCCTCGGCGTGGGCGTCGTGCACCAGCACCTCGGAGGAGTCGGCCGCCGCGGCGTCCTGCACCGTCAGGCCGAAGCTGCCGGCCGGGTGGGTCACAGCGAACTGGTTTTCCTTGCCGAAGGTCAGCGGCTGCCCGTGCTCCAGCCGGATCAGGTAGTCGTCCCTGGTCTCCGAGTCCTTCAACACCTCGAACGCGTTG
>DASUXL010000169.1:0-6887 GCA_036377915.1 Candidatus Limnocylindrales bacterium | reverse complement strand
GGCGAAGAAGAGGAAGTCGTCGACGTCGCGGGGGCGCGGGGTGGCGAAGGCGGGCTGGCGGCTGCGATGCACGCGGGCGTAGCGGGTACAGAAACCTCCGAAGTAGACACTGTGCTTGTTCTCCTCGTCCAGGAAGTGGTGCAGGTACCCGGAGAACTCCAGCAGATCGCCGCGGTAGAGCCGGGCCGCGAGTCCTTGCATGAGGCTCTTCTCGCCGTGAATGTTGAGGCTGTAGAAGCCGGCCGCCTCGTGGAAGGCGACGCGGCGGCGGGCCGGCTCGGGCAGGTCCGCCCAGAGTGCTGTGCCGCGGAGGCTCACGTACTCGGGTGTGCTGAACCAGTCCCGCTCCGGCTCGACCGTCGCGGGCCAGTCGACGAGCGTGTACGGGTTCCGGTATGCCCGCTGGGACAGGTGGCTGAGCCGATCAGCAGTCTCGGCCACCCGCGCCAGCGCTTCCGAAAGCCCGCTCAACTAGACCACCTCCAGCACGGCGGCCTGCCAGTTGAGCCCGTAGCCCGCCATCACCAGGCCGATCCGCTGCCCCGGCTCGGCCCGGCCCGACGCCAGCAACGCCGACAGGTTGACGATGACGTCGGCGGAGATGACGTGCCCGGCGTCGGGCAGGGATGGGTACCACACCCGGGCATGGTCGACATCCAGCAGCCGGGCAAGGATCCGCCACGCCTTCTCGTGCGTGTTCTGGGTGACGATCCAGTCCAGCTCGCCCACGGTCATGCCGATGCGCGCCACGGTCTGGCGCAGCAGGCGGTGGGTGAAGGCGAAGTACGTCCCCACCGTCTGGTCGTCCCCGGCCGCCGCCATGCCCCCGTTGGTTATCTGGTGTACGGTCAGCAGCCGCAACGGGCCGGCCTCCCGCCCCACCACGCATGCGGCGGCGCCGTCGGAGATGAGGTTGTACGCCTGCTCGTAGCGGGCGCCCGCCGGGAACCGGTCGGCGGTCACGCACAGCACGCGACGCCAGCCCGGCTCGGTGGCAAGCAGCGCCCCCGCGACCCGCAGCGCGCCCAGCATGCCGGTGCACGCCTGCTGGTGCAGCCCGACCACGACGGCCCCGGACAGGCCGAACTCGGCCTGCAACCGGCACGCCGGGAAGTCCATCAGCTCCTTGACGTCCCGGATCGGGCCCCGGCCGGCGAGGGGCGGCTGCTCCGGCGGCAGGCAGGTGGCGTAGACGATCGCGTCGACGCCGCCTTCCAGCCCACCTGCTTGCGACACCTCCGCGACCGCCGCCCGCGCCAGGTCGTAGGCGGTTTCGCCGGGTTCGCACACCCAGTGCCAGCGGAACCCGGCCGCCTCCAGATCTTCGGGCGCGGACGCCAGGAGGCCGGAGGCGGCCGTCTCGCGGACATGCCGCTTGCGTGTCCCGAGCGTGTGAGCAAACGATCCGACATAGAGCCCGTCCATGGCTTCCATGCTGGTCGCCGGCTGGCGCTGGGGCATGAGCGCGGGTACTCAAACCGCCCTGAGTGTTTTGACTCAGGCCTCACCGCCGGGCGCGGGCTGCCCCTCACCCGCCCGCGGTGACCAGCTCCGCCTCATCGGTGGCGTTGGTGAAGGTCAGGCGGGCATTGTCGGGATCTTCCGGGTCTCCCTCGCAGTCGATGACGACTGTCTGTCCCGGCCGCAGCTCGTTGAGCAGGATGCATTCGGAGAGCCTGTCCTCCACTTCGCGCTGGATGGTGCGCCGCAACGGGCGCGCCCCCATCGCCGGATCGCGGTCCCGGGCGACCAGGAACCTGCGCGCCCGGCCGGTCAGGTCGACGTCCATGTCCTTGTGGCGCAACTGTTCCCGGATCCGGTCGGTGATGATGGTGCTGATCTGGAGCAGGCTGTCCTCGGTGAGCCGGTGGAACACGATGGTGTCGTCGATGCGGTTGAGGAACTCGGGCCGGAAGTGCTGCTTGAGTTCGTCGTTGACCTGCCGCTTCATCCGCTCGTAGCCCGCCTGGAATCCGTCCGACTGCTGGAAGCCAAGCGTCACCGGCTTTCCCGCGTCCCGGGTCCCCAGATTCGTCGTCATGATGATGACCGTGTTCTTGAAGTCGACGACCCGGCCCTGCCCGTCGGTGAGCCGGCCGTCCTCCAATATCTGAAGCAGCGTATTGAACACTTCGGGATGCGCCTTCTCGATCTCGTCGAAAAGCACCACCGAGAACGGGCGGCGGCGCACCTTCTCCGACAGCTGGCCGCCCTCGTCGTACCCGATATATCCCGGAGGCGCACCGACCAGCCGCGACACCGTCGACCGGTCGTGGAACTCACTCATGTCGAGCTGGATCAGCGCGTCCTCGGTACCGAAAAGGAACTCCGCCAACGCTTTCGACAGCTCGGACTTGCCGATGCCGGAGGGGCCGGCGAAGATGAACGACCCCGTCGGCCGCTTCGGATCCTTGAGCCCGGCACGGGCGCGGCGGATCGCCCGGGAGACGGCGCGGACCGCATCCTGTTGCCCCACAATGCGTTTGTGGAGCTCGGTCTCCATGCCCATCAGGTGCGAAGTCTCCTCCTCGGTGAGTTTGAAGACGGGGATACCGGTCCAGTTCGCCAGGACCTCGGCGACCTGCTCGTCGCCCACCTCGCAGACGGCGTCCATCTCGTCCGAGCGCCACCGCGTCTCGCGTTGTGAGCGCTCGGTCAGCAGCTGCTTCTCCTCGTCGCGCAGGCGCGCCGCCCGCTCGAAATCCTGGGCGTCGATGGCGGACTCCTTGGCGCGCTTCAGATGCCGCACCTTCTCGTCCATCTCCACCAGTTCGGCCGGGGGTGCGACACCGCGCAGGCGCGCCGTCGCCGCGGCCTCGTCGATCAGATCGATCGCCTTGTCCGGCAGGAACCGGTCGGAGATGTAGCGGTCGGCAAGGGTCACCGCCGCGACCAACGCCGCATCCGTGTATGAAACCCGGTGGAACGCCTCGAACCGGTCCCGCAGCCCCTTGAGAATCTCGATCGCCTCCGCGCGGGTCGGTTCGCCGAGCAGTATCGGCTGGAACCGGCGGGTCAGCGCCGCGTCCTTCTCGAAGAACTTGCGATACTCGGTGGTGGTTGTGGCGCCTATGGTCTGCAACCCGCCGCGCGCCAGCAGCGGCTTGAGGATCGTCGCGGCGTCGATCGCTCCCTCGGCCGCGCCCGCCCCGACAAGAGTGTGTATCTCGTCAATGAACAGGATGATGTCGCCCCTGGTGCGGCACTCCTTGACGACTTTTTTCAGTCGCTCCTCGAAGTCGCCACGGTAGCGCGAGCCCGCCACGAGCTGGCTGATGTCCAATGTGTACACCTGTTTGTTTTGAAGCATCGGGGGTACCGTTCCCAGCGCGATCCGCTGGCACAGTCCCTCGATCAGAGCGCTCTTTCCGACTCCCGGTTCGCCGAGCAGCACCGGATTGTTCTTCACCCGGCGTGACAGGATCACGATGATGCGCTCAAGCTCGCGGTCCCGGCCGATCACCGGATCGAGCGAGCCGTCACGGGCGGCACGGGTCAGGTTCCGGCCGAACTGGTCGAGCAGCAGCGAGTCGTCGGCGGCGCCCGCCCGTTCCGGCTCGGCGGTGGCCGGGTGGCCCGACAGCAGCTTGACGACCTCCTGGCGGATCCGAGCCGGTTCAGCTCTCAGCTTAAGCAAAACCTGTACCGCGACCCCGTCGACCTCGCGGAGCAGTCCGAGCAGGATGTGCTCGGTCCCGATGTAGTTGTGACCCAGCTGCAAAGCCTCACGCAGACTGAGCTCCAGCACCTTTTTCGCCCGTGGCGTAAACGGCATGTGGCCGGCCGCCTCGTTGCCTATTCCGATGATCTCCTCGACCTGATCCCGTACCCCCTGAAGTGAAATTCCCAGGTTTTGCAAGGCAATCGCGGCAATGCCCTCGCCCTCGTGGAGCAGGCCGAGCAGGATGTGCTCGGTGCTGATGTAGTTGTGGTTGAGCAGCCTGGCCTCCTCCTGGGCCAGCACAACCACCCGGCGCGACCGGTCGGTGAACCGTTCAAACACGACACTCACGTCCTCGCGGCGAGGCCCCACGCACCCCACCCGTCAAGGCGCGCAACGCGAGCGCGCGGAAGCATCATGGGTGGTGTGCGCTGAGTCGGAGACTCTTGGCGTCGGCGCGTGGCCCGCGTGGGGGACCTCGCTACGCTCGTGCAGGCGCGCTGCTTTTTCAGGTTACTACGATCGGTCGTGACGGGAGGAGCACCATGACAGGCAAGAAACCTCGACGGTCAGTCACCGACCGCGCCCGCAGGCGCGCGATCCGGGCCCTCGCGGGCCGGCTCGGCGTCGCCTACTCCGTTGCCGCGCGCCTGCTCGCGCAGCCTTTGCGGGACGCGGGGGCCGGCATCGCCACGCTCTTCCCGGTCGGGGAGGACAAGCACCGAGCGTGGCTGTTCGCCATGCGCGAACAGCGCACCTACCACCTGCGCCTGCACGACACCCGCCTCGCCGCCGACCTGCCGCTGGGCCGCGCCGCCCATCTCGCCGAACGGTTCCCGCCGCTGCGCCGCCTGCGCGCCGGGTTCGCCCCGCTCTACGACGGCGAGGGGCGCCAGGCCGCCATCGCCATGCTCTATGCAGTGCTGGCGCACGAGGCTCCCACCCGGCTGCCCGCGGCCGAGGAACTCGACTGGGTCGCCGGGCTGGGCGAGGAGACCGCGGTCGACCTCATCTGCGCCGCGGTCGACCGGGCCGCGCGGCTGCTCCTCGACGAAAACCCGTGGCGGCTGTTCACGCGCATCGAGACAGCCCTTGCGGCGCTTATGGATTCGGAGTCGCGAGACGCCGCGCGCACGCTGAGCCCGCAGTTTCGCACCCTCATCCCGCGCCGCTCCCTCGCCGGAGCCCGCCACACCCTCGACGCCCTGCTGGTCGCGGCGCACAACGGCCACCACCCGCCGGGAGCCGAGGTCCAGCTGCTGGGCGGGCCGTGGGAAGGCCGGCACGCCGTCGTCATCGGCGCCCGCTGGCAGGAGCAGGGCCCGCCGACCCACTACGAGGTACGAGTCGACGCGGCCGAGGCCATCGTGACCGTCGACGCGACCGACGTCGCCGCACCCGAGTCCGAAACCGAGGTCGTGCCGGCGTAACCACGAGGTCTGCGGAGACGAGACACCGCCCGCTTCAATGCCCTGAGCGGTAGCGTCCGCCAGGGATAGATTGGCCCGCCCCGGGCGTCTGTACTGGTGGATGTGGTCACGAAAGGGGCGGGCGTGGAGGATGAAGCGAAGGCCAGGTTCGGTGAGTTCGCGGCCGCGCGCACGCCTGCTCTGATCCGGGTGGCATACCTGCTCACCGGAAATCAGCATGCCGCACAGGATCTGGTCCAGTCGGCCTTGGCCAAGACTTGGGCGCGCTGGCATTCGGTACGCCACGAGGATCCTGAGGGTTACGTGCGGACGGCGATGTACCGCGAACAGGTCAGCTGGTGGCGGCGAGTCAGCCGGTTCCGCGAGACTCTGCTGTCGGCCCCGGCCGAGCTGGTCTGCCCGGATCCCAGCGAGCACACCGACTTGCGTGTGGCGATGCGCAAAGCCTTGTTACAGCTGCCACCAGCGCAACGGACGGTTATCGTTCTGCGCTACTACGAAGACCTTACCGAGAGCCAGGTGGCCGAGGCGCTGGGATGCTCGGTCGGGACCGTGCGCAGCCGCACCCATCGAGCCGTGGTCAGCCTGCGGGAAGCGTTGCCCGCAACCGAGTTATTGCTGGAGATGAAGCCATGACCCCGCCTTTGGACGACCTCATCCGGACCACTCTGTCCGAGATAGCCGAGGAGGCTGTTGCCGTGAATCTGATCCCACCCGCGTTCCACCTGGCCAAACGACGGCGCACGGCACATGTCGTGTTAGGAGCGGCGGCAGTCGCCGCCGCCGCCATGATCGGCGGGCCGCTCGCGCTGGCGGCGGCGGACCGCGCCGCCGCGCCGCCCGTGGCTCCAGCGCCGCAGCCATCACCGTCGTCCGATTGCATTCCGGTCCCGCAGCCTTCGCCCGGTGGCCCCACCTCACGGCCGACGCCGTCGCCGCCCCCGTCCGTGGCACCCACCGCCAAGGAGATCCCGCTGCCTTCCCCGACGTGCCCCGCACAGCCAACGCCCGTACCCACAGGCGACATCCCGATCCCAACGCCGACCGGCACGCCGGGCATACCGATCCCGTTCCCGTCGTCAACCCCGGGGACGGGCAGACCAACGCCCTCGCCTTCGTCGCCGCGCTAAGCCCGATCTGGAAAGGTGTCCTCCTGGCTGGGAAGATGGGAGTTGCCGAGACAACCATCACCCAATCGGAGAGGGCACCTCGCAGGCGAGGCTATCGTGTGGGCCGCGTGATGTCGTCGTCCGGTTGACGAGCCCAATTTGGTGTCGTGTGCTGGGCTGGTGCCGGTGATGCGGCTGGTGGCAAGGCGGCGCCGCCGGTGATCGCCGCCACGAGGCTGCGGGCCGGTAACGCCGCTTTCTGGTCGCGCCGGGGCATCCCTGGTGCGTCAGGCGATCGCGACCGCCCGCGCGTGCGGGGCCGCCGGCGAGATTCTCGTGCGCGGTGCGCCGCGCTCACGCCATCCAAGAGCAGGTCTTCGCCGACCTGATCGACGGGCCTTTGGCTCATCTGCCCCGGGGCGCTTCGCCGCCAACGCCGCCTGGCTGAGCCTGGCCGCGATGAGCCACAACCTGACCCGAGTTGGTCAACCGCGTCACGGCGCGGGATGGCGCGGCGGGGGTCTCGTTTTGTCGGCGGAGACTCGGCATAGGTGGACCTTGCTGGCGAATTAACCTGTGATGTACGGTATGCCCAGATCGGGTTTGCGGGGGTGCGGTGATCCTTGGAGAGGGTGATCCGCGATGTCGGTGTGGCCAAAGCAAACCTACGAGATTCCTGTCACGACG
>DASUXL010000168.1:0-2367 GCA_036377915.1 Candidatus Limnocylindrales bacterium | reverse complement strand
TGGCAAGGCGACGCCCGCGCGTTCAACAACCGGTCGCTGGCCGACTCCGACTATGTCTATGTGTGGGTCGACGGCATCCACCTGAAGGTGCGGCTCGAGACCGACAAGGTGTGCCTGCTGGTGATCATCGGGGTCCGCGCTGATGGCCGCAAGGAGCTGGTCGCGCTGGCCGACGGGTTCCGTGAATCCAGCGAGTCGTGGGCCGACCTGCTCCGCGACTGCCGTCGGCGGGGCATGACCGCCCCGGCCCTCGCGGTCGGCGACGGAGCGCTCGGCTTCTGGAAAGCCGTCCGTGACGTGTTCCCCGAGACGGCCGAGCAGAGGTGTTGGTGGCACAAGATCGGCAACGTCCTCGCCGCGCTGCCCAAGTCGGCCCACCCGGCCGCGAAACGGGCACTGGCGGAGATCTACAACGCCGAAGACAGGACCCACGCCGTCACCGCAGCGAAGGCCTTCGCCGCCGAGTTCGGCACTAAATGGTCTAACGCCGCGGCGAAGATCACCGACGACCTCGATGTGCTGCTCGCCTTCTACGACTACCCGGCCGAGCACTGGATCCACCTGCGGACCACCAATCCGATCGAGTCGACCTTTGCGACCGTACGGCTCCGGACCCGGGTCACCAAAGGCCCCGGTTCCCGCGCGGCCGGCGTGGCGATGGCGTTCAAGCTGATCGAGTCGGCCCAGACCCGGTGGCGGATGGTCAACGCGCCCCACCTGGTCGCCCTGGTCCGTGCCGGAGCCTGCTTCGTCAACGGCAGGCTCGTCGAACGACCCGCCGACCAAGATCAACAAGGAGATGATCAGCAAGCGGCGTAAGAAACGCCGATCCACAGGTCTTGATGCGATGAAGGAGCGGGGCCTCCGCTCCTCGTGGATACCCGAGCGATCCTCGGGTTGTTCACTGTCCGATTCGACGAAGGAGGCCCCTTGTGAACGAAGCGTATGACCCTCAGCAGTTCGTGGGTATGGATCTACATCGACGACGGTCGGTGCTGGTCCGGATGACGGAGTCGGGTGAGCACCTCGGTGCGGTACGGATCATGAACGATCCGTATGCGTTGGCGGCGGTGATGGCGCAGGCCGGTGAGCATCCGGAGGTCGTGCTGGAAGCCACCTACGGCTGGTACTGGGCCGCGGACCTGCTGTCCGGGCTGGGCGCCTCGGTGCACCTGGCGCATCCGTTGGGGGTGAAGGGGTTCGCGTATCGGCGGGTGAAGAACGACTTCCTTGACGCCGCCGATCTGGCCGACCTGTTGCGGATGGGCCGGTTGCCGGAGGCCTGGATCGCGCCCCCGGCCACCCGGGAGTTGCGGGAGCTGGTCCGGCACCGGGCGAAGCTGGTGCACGCCCGGACCAGTCTGCGCTGCCAGGTGCACGCGGTGCTGGCCGGTCAGGGGGTGCAGGTGCCGGTCAGCGACCTGTTCGGGGTGAAAGGCTCCAAGTTCCTCGTCGGGCTCGAGCTGCCGGCGACATATCGCTACCGGATCGACTCATTGCTGCGGCTGATCGACGTGTTCGACTGGGAGATCGATCAGACCGCACAGCTCACCCAGGAGCGGCTGTGGCACGATCCCGGCTTCGCGGCGGTGAAGACAATCCCCGGGGTGGGGTCGATTCTGGGGGCGGTGTTCGTCGCCGAGATCGGTGAGGTGCACCGATTCAGTGGACCGGGGCAGCTGGCGTCGTGGGCGGGCCTGACGCCGAAGCACTACGAGTCCGATACCACCGTGCACCGCGGCCGGATCACCAAACAGGGCAGCCGGCTGGTCCGCTGGGCGGCGGTGGAGGCGGTGCAACGCACCCAGCAAGGCTCCCGGCTGGCGGCGGTGCGGGACCGGGTCGCGGCCCGCCGCGGCCGCAACATCGGCACCGTCGCCGCGGCGCGGGAGCTGGTCGAGATGGTCTTCTATGCGTTACGTGATCACCACGTCCGGCGGCTGATCAGACCAGCCGCCGCGGCATGATCACCGAAATCTCACGATCGGCGCGGGTCGTAATAGTCAGGACCCCCGGCTGGCGTGGTCGCCCCTTTTGATTGACCCCGCCGATCGTGCTGTCGCACCGCACTCCATGCCGCCTGGCCGCGGCGAAGGAATGACTGACACCCAATAGGGCCACGTCCACAGCCGGGGCACCGGCGATGGAGAAAGCCACCACAACCCAATACAGGCTCTGCGTCTTCTCCGCGGGAGCCAGCATGCACCACGCCGGGCCGGCGTCAAGGACCTTCGGCCGCTTCGCGGTCGGCCTCCGGCCGATCCTGGACACCAACCCGTTGCTGCGGCGCGCCCCGAAACCCGCCGGAGAACCCAAAAGGAACGATCAGACCTGGGTTGACACGGCCCCGCTCCTTCAGGAATGACT
>DASUXL010000167.1:0-2941 GCA_036377915.1 Candidatus Limnocylindrales bacterium | reverse complement strand
GACCAGCGACCCGGCGTTCGAGTACGACGTGCAGAAGCGGGTTCCCGACGTGGTCAAGGCCCGCGAGGTTCTGGGCTTCGAGGCGGCGACGTCGCTTGACGCCATGCTCGACGAGGTGATCCCGTGGATCACCCAAGCGGTCGAGGACGGACAGCTGTAGGACTCTGACACAAACGGCACCGCGCCGGCCGAATTCTCGGCCGGCGCGGTTGTTTTGGTTCTGGGCCGGCTATGCCTCGCTCTCCGGCCGGACGGGCAGTTCTCCCAGGAGCGTGAACTCGAACTCGCCCTGCGAACCGGCGATATCGTCGTCGTCCCCGGACGAGACCGTGTAGGACTCCACCCGGAAACCGAGCCCGAGCGTGTCGGCGGCCTTGACGTGCTCCACGACCTCGTCGATCGAGGACAGGTACCCCTGATAAATGATGGAAGGTTCCACCTCGGTGGCTTCTGCAATCAGTTCGGTCACGGGTGCAGAGCCTATGCCACGGGTACCCAACCGGCTGTCGCCACGCCCTACGGAGGCGCACCGGTGCGCCGCCCGGCGGCCGGGTCCCCCGCTCGCCTGCGCTATTCGTTGACCCACACCCCGTTCGGGGTCACGAGAGCGTTGCCATCGATGTCGGTCGCCGGGATCTCGGGACCGGCGGTGCAGGTCCCTTCGGGAATCCGGCAGGCGAACATGTTGGCCCGCTGGCTCAGGCCCGGCCCCTCACCGATGCCGAGGATCTGCAACGTGGTGTCATCGAGCCAGACGGCGGGCGAGATGAAACCCACCCCCGGTAGGTCGAGCGTGATCAGGTCGCCGGTGCGGGCGTCGCGGACCTGGCCGGTGAAGGCCAGGACCTTGTCCTGGATCGGGGGGCCGTCGAACTCGACCAGCAGGTAGGCCAGCCAGGCACCGGTCGGCGACAGCTGGATCAGGGGGCCGCTCTCGGCGTTCTCCTTGAAGGTGAACTCCTGGCTTTCTTCGACGGACCGGCCGACCCTGATGGACGTCACGTTGCCGCCCGGCTGGCGGTCGGTGGTGAAGGCGAACACTCCGTTCTGGGCCCCCCAGATCTCCAGGTTGGGGAACCGGTCGCCGCTTGCCAGCTGCCGTTCCGCACCGGTGTCGAGATCGACCGCGAGGATCGCGTTGCGGGTCGCGATGCGCCAGTAGGCGGTACGGCCGTCGATGGCGAAGAATACGGCGCCGCCGGGCGGTTTGGCTCCGGCCGTTGGGAATGAGCTGGTTTGCCCGGTCGCCTGGTCGTAGATCTGCATGGTCAGGCCCGATTGGTCCCCACCGACCCAGCCCACGAGGGTGCCGCCCGGGTCGGCCACCAGGCGCACGTGGTCGTTGCCGCTCCCGGCGGAGGCGAGCTGGCCGATCCTCGTGTGGCCCCGGCTGGTGATGGAGTAGACGTTGCCGGTGCGGTCGACGGTGACGAACCCGACCGGGGTCCGGACGTAGGCGCGGATCTTATGCGCCAATATGACGGTGTCGGTCCCGTTGTGGATTGTCGACGCCGCCGCCCACGACACGGTGCCGGTCGGTATCGGGTCGGCGACGACCTCCGGCCGGCGCTCCAAATTAGACAGCACGGCCGCGGTGCCAGCCACGACGGCGACGGCGACCGCACCGGCGAGCACGGTCGTCACCCGGCGGCGCCGGATGCGCCGGTTGTTGTCGCGGGCGATGGCGTCAAGGTCCGGTGGCTTGAAGGCGATGGAGGCCGCCTGCTGCGCCATCATTGACTTCAGGGACTCGGTCATGACGTGACCACCTCCTGCGACTCGGGGGGAAGCAGCAACTCGTCGCCGACAAGCGCGCGGAGCTTGGCGAGCCCGGCCGATACCTGGCTCTTGACGGTGCCGACCGCGCAGTTCATCGCCTCGGCGGTCTGGGCCTCGGAGAGGTCCTCGTAGTAGCGCAGCACGATCGCGACCCGCTGGCGCGGCGGCAGTTGCAGCAAGCACTGCCACAGCCACGCCCGCTCGGTGACGCCGTCGGCATGGCCCGGTGCCGGTGTGTCGGGCGGATGCCCGGAGGTCAGCTCCGCCGACCACGCGCGGCGGCGGAACCAGGCCATCGCCTTGGTCGTGATCACCTTGCGGGTGTACGCCTCGGCGGCGCCCCGCTCACGCAGGCGCGGCCATACGGCGCACGTCTTGACCAGGGCTTCCTGGACCAGGTCCTGGGCCAGTCCCACGTCACCGACCATCAGGTACGCGGCGCGCTGCAGCGCCGTCGAGCGAGCCACGACGAACTCGACGAACGTTGCCCAGTCCTGCGATGCCATCGGCCCTCCTCGCGGGGCGGCGTTTTCCGCTCCACCCTCCTGGAGAGGGCAACCCCTGAGAAAGGTTCGTCCGGATCTTTAGCGCTGCTCCTCCCGTTTGGACACCAGCACATTGGCCAGTTCCATCGCCATCACCAGGATCACCATGGCGAAGTACTCCGGGGACCGGTCCGGCGTGGTGGCCAGCCAGTCCCAGAAGTCCTCGTCGACGTCCTCAAAGCAGCGCGCAAGCGCGAGCAGCTCCCGGTCGCCCAGCGCGCGGATGGCCATGCCCCGATCCCCGTCGTCGCCTATGTTCCACCGCTCGGCCATCGGGATCAACGGGATGGCCGAGGGTGGAAGCCGTCGGGGATCAAGTGTCATCTAATGGTTCGTTCGTAGATTGCCCATTGCCGGTAGTACTCGCGGACGACGTTAGCAGGGATTCCAGCGGCGTCGAACATCCTGTCCGAGAAGGCCCTGACCTCCGCCGCGCTGACCCTCGTCCAGTCGACCGTCCCTCTGGGACCCACCCCCTGCGCGGCCCTGAGCTCCTGATACCAGGCGCTGAACAGGGAGCGGGTGATGTCGTGCTGCCTGGTCGTCATGGCGACGATCGGTGCGTCCCTCATCGCATATCTGGTGAAGTTGGCCTCCGCCCAGGCGTCGAGCATGCC